>JANQRM010000467.1 GCA_028284565.1 Anaerolineae bacterium
TATACGCCAGCTATTCCCCGCAGATGATGACACTGGCACACCGAAAAAACGGAAAACAGATGCTGGTGATTCCGACAATGGGTATTTCCTTGAGGTTCGGAATCTGAGTGTCGCCTTCCCTTTGGATGACCGAGTTGTGCAAGCTGTCCGCAATGTCAGTTTTACGCTGAATCGGGGCGAGACACTGGGCATTGTTGGCGAAAGTGGCTCCGGGAAATCTGTCACCGCCTCTGCCATTATTCAACTGATTGAGTCGCCGGGGCGCGTGACGAATGGGGAGATTCTATTTGAAGGACACGACCTAACCCGCATCAGTAACAAGGCGATGGCACGTCTTCGGGGTGGGGCAATCGGCATGATATTTCAGAATCCAACCTCGTCCCTGAATCCAGTTTTGAGCATTGGTTCACAGATGGTCGAAACCATCCGTCAACATCGGCAAGTCACCCCGACAGAAGCGAAGGCTATTGCATTGGAAGCTCTGCACAATGTTGGGATTGGGGATTCTCAGGGTGTCTTCTCGCGTTATCCCTTCCAGCTCAGTGGTGGGATGAACCAGCGGGTAATGATTGCCTTAGCGATGTTGGCTGAGCCTGAGCTGATGATTGCTGACGAGCCAACTACCTCCCTCGATGTGACCACGCAGGCGCAAGTCTTGGATCAGTTAATCCGTGTGATTGAGGAACGAAATACCGCCTTGATTCTGATCACCCATGACATTGCCCTAGTCAGAGAATACGCTGACCATGTGGTCGTGCTGTATGCGGGGCAAGTCTGTGAAAGTGGTCCGGTTGACGATGTGATTCATGCGCCCCAGCATCCCTATACGAAGGTGCTGATTGAGTCCGTTCCACGTGCCGACCTTGACCCGGAAGAAAGACTGCCTGCCATCCCCGGTGAATTACCCAACGCCAGTGAAACACTGGTTGGCTGTCCCTTTTCGCCTCGTTGTCCCTATGTGAAGGAGGTTTGTACCAAGATTGACCCGCCCCTTGAAAGCGTTGGACTAGGTCGGGTTGCCGCCTGCCACCTAGACACGATACCCACGACCTTAGAGGAAGTCTCATGACGGTTCCCTTGATTGAGGTAAACAATCTGGTCAAGGAGTTTGAGTCACAGGGCAGTGGGTTCTTCGGATTGGGTCGCAAGGTCATCCGCGCTGTGGATGATGTGAGCTTTAGTATTGCGGAGGGGGAAACATTGGGTCTGGTGGGGGAGAGTGGTTGCGGGAAATCGACCTTGGCTCGTACGTTGCTCTTCCTCGAATTGCCGACAGCTGGTGACATTCGTTTGCAGGGTGATGTGCTGTCATCGGAGCGGGTGCTGGGTTTACGCAGGCAGGTGCAAATCGTTTTTCAAGACCCGTACTCATCCTTGCCACCTCGTATGAAGATTAAGGACATTATCGGCGATCCGCTAAAAATTCACGGTCTTGCAAGTGGTAAGGCTTTGGATGAGCGCGTGGTACATCTCCTAATTGATGTTGGACTCAAACCCTCAGATGTAAGTCGTTATGCCTTTGAGTTAAGCGGTGGACAACGACAACGGGTGGGGATTGCCCGCGCACTCGCCGTAGAGCCCTCACTGGTGATTGCTGATGAATCGGTCTCCTCATTGGATGTATCGGTGCAGGCACAAATACTGAATTTGTTTAAGGATTTGCAGGAACGTCACAACTTAGCTTATTTGTTCGTGTCGCATGATCTAGGTGTTGTCAAATATATGAGTCATCGCATTGCAGTGATGTATCTTGGGCAGATTGTGGAGCTATCAACCACAGAGAAAATCTATAAGCAACCGCTTAACCCATATACTCGCGCGCTGTTGTCCGCAATTCCTACTCTCCACGCCGATGGACGGCAACGAGTTCAATTAGAAGGTGAACCACCTGACCCTAGTAATCCGCCTTCGGGGTGCAAATTTCATCCACGCTGTCCCATTGCTCAAGTAAGATGCCAACACGAAACTCCACCCCTACAAGAGTGGCAACCCAATCATTGGGCGGCGTGTCATTTTGCGTTGGTTGCAGTCGGAACTGATGACACTATTTAACAATAATCTGTAAAGGAGAAACATGGTGAACATTAAAGCAGGCATTGTCGGTTTAGGATTCATGGGAAAACGCTATGCCGAGTTTCTTCACAAGCTCCATAATGTTGAGGTTTCTGCGGTCTGTGATATTCGGACAGACGTTGCAGAGGAAGTCGCCCAACTGACAGGAGCGCAAGTCTTTGCCGAAGCCGAAGCACTGGCAACATCATCGGATGTCGATGCGGTCTTTATCTGTACGCCAGAAGACAAGCATTTGTCATCGGCGTTAGCGGCTATCAACGCGGGCAAAGCGGTCATGATTGAAAAGCCCGTGACTCATTCGCTTGAATCAGCACAGGAAATCAACGAGGCGGCGGAAGCGCAGGGCGCATTAGTTATGGTTGGGCATCTATTACGCTTTGAACCCCGCTGGGCTGCTGCCAAACGAGTCATTGCTGGTGGGGATTTGGGGGATGTGGTGAGCATCGCTACCCGTCGCGTGGGGAATGTAGCCGACCAGAACATCCTCAAGGGACGTACCACCATCCCACTTTATTATGGTGTGCATGATTTGGACATCGTGCGCTGGTTTGCTGGGGCAGAAGCCACCACTATTTTTGCCTCACGTCGCTCTGGTGCCTTGCAGGCTTTGGGCTATCCGATTCATGATTTGTATACGGCGGTCCTTGAATTTGAGAACAATATCCTAGCCACCGCAGAGCTAGGCTGGCATGTGCCATTTGCCGCTGTCGCCGCACCAACGACAGGCATTTCGGTGGTTGGCACAAAGGGTTGGCTCAAGATTGAGCAGGGCGACACCGGACTTCAATTTTGGTCAGAAGATGGACAAAGTGGTGTGCATCCAATTATTGACGTGACATTCTGGCCCGAAGTGCATCATGTACCGAGTGGTGCTTTGGCGAATGAACTCAGCCATTTCTTAGATTGTGTGCGTAACGATTCACCGCCTGTTATCGGTTTGAAAGATGGGTATGAGGCGTTGCGCTTGTCACTCGCAATGGAAGCGTCGGCAGACCAACAAGCGGTTATTCATTTAGCTGATTTCGCCTAAATTAGACTGGAGTGAAAGAGCAGACTGATGAAACGAGAGCTTATTCATGTGCCGACGACACCCGGTGCCAGCGACCTACCTTATTCATCCGCCGTGGTCGCAAGTGGTCATTTCGTTTTTACCTCCGGTTATGTCGGCTTTGACCCAGCAACCGGCAATCCACCCGATGGGATTGAAGCCCAAACTGAGCAGGCACTAGAGAATTTGAAGGTCGTCCTAGAAGCGTCGGGCAGTTCACTCGAACACGCTGTTAAAGTTAATGTTTACCTTGCTAATGTTGACGATTATGAGGCAATGAACAAGGTGTATCGACGATACTTCCCCACCAACCGTCCGGCACGAGCGACAGTCGGAAGCCAACTGGTTCGTACAAATCTGCTGATTGAAATTGAGATTGTCGCTTTAGTTCCCGAAGGAGCAAGCTGATGCCTCAGTCGGATGCCTATTTTCTGGCAGAGATGACATGGCTGGAGGTCGAAGAAGCACTCAAAACAGTGCAATTAGCGATTATCCCCACAGGCTCATGTGAGCAACATGGTCCCAATATGACGATGGAGACAGACTCTGCGATTTGTAATGCTGTGGCTGAACGCTTAACCCGTCGGCTCCATCCGCGTGGTATCCTGATTCCGGTGACGCCGTGGGGAATCTCTCCTCATCATATGAGCTTTCCCGGAACGATTACCCTAAGCCCAGAAATCTATCAGGCAATGCTTTGGGATATTGTGAGCAGTCTCAAGCATCATGGCATCCGACACTTTCTCTTTGTGAACGGTCATGGTGGCAATATGGATGCCCTAAATGTCCTCAGTTTGAAGCTCCGCAGTGAATTAGAGATCAATGTTGCGGTGATGTTTTATTTGCATTTGGCGGCTGATGTGGTCAAAGATGGTGCAAAGACAACGCTGTATGGACACGCTTGCGAGGTAGAAGTGTCTGTAGGTCAATACTTGGCGAAGCAAACAGTCAAGGATGAGCTTGTAGCGGGTGAGGTGTTGCCCTATGCACATGCCCATACGGACATTAAATCGTCATTTCGGGTGGATTTCCCCTTTATGTTCAAGGACTTCACCGCGAATGGTGCGCTAGGCGATGCCCGTCATGCTAACCCTGAATTGGGTCAGGCAATTGTTGAAACCGCATTGGATCGCTCGATGGAGTTTTTAGAGACATTTTTGCCAGCTGAATAAGGAGATATTAGGATGCCAAAACACAAACACTATATTGATGGGGCTTGGGTAGAGAGTAGCGATAACGACTGGTGGGGTGTTCATAGTCCAGCAACCGGGGAATTACTCGCGGAAGTGCCATTAGGAACAGCCGATGATACAGACCGTGCGGTGCAAGCGGCGACTAAGGCGCGTTCCAGTATCGCGTCGATGACCGTCTTTGAACGTTCAAAGTTGCTCTTTGCTATCGCCGATGAGATTGCCAAAGACCGTGAGACCATTGCCAAAGATTTAGCGCAGGAACAAGGCAAACCCTATCATGCCGAAGCACTCGGCGAAGTGGACACTGCAGTCGAAATGTGGCGTGATGCAGGTGAAATTATCAAACACCTCAATACCGAAGTCTTACCCTCTAGCGACCCGACGAAGCGCATTTACACGATACGTCAGCCACATGGCGTTTGTGCCGTCATTAGTCCTTGGAATTTCCCACTGGCGATACCAACAGAGTACTTATGTGCAGGCTTGGCGGCGGGCAATACGATTGTGTGGAAACCTTCCGAATTTACGCCATTAAGCGCGATTCATCTTGTCCGTTGTTGTGAGCGCGCCGGTGTTCCGAAAGGGGTACTGAACTTGGTGATTGGTGATGGACCCGGTGTCGGGCAAACGCTCGTGAGTCATCCTGATGTCCACGCGATTGGTTTGACAGGTAGTCCAGAGACAGGTGATAAAGTGGCGCGTGCCGCAGGTGCGAAACCCATGTTGCTGGAATTGGGTGGCAATGGCCCCACTATCATTATGGAGGATGCGAATTTGCAACTGGCGATTCGGCAAACCGCTTTTGGATGCTTTGCCAATTCAGGACAAATCTGTGATTCGACAGAACGAATCCTTGTCCACGAGAAGGTGCATGACCAAGTGATTGAAGGCTTGTTACAAGCGAGTCAGGCGGTTCGTCTGGGACCCTCGCTTGATCCGGCAACGACGATGGGACCCTTGAATAACCAACATACAGCGGAGAAGGTAGATCGGCATTTGCAAGACGCACGAGACAAGGGGGCGGAGATACTTGTGGGTGGGGGTCGCGCCTCAGATTTCCCAACAGATTTGTATTATCAGCCGACAGTGATTGATAAGGTGAGCAGTGATATGTTACTCAACCGTGAGGAGACTTTTGGGCCCGTCGCACCCGTTCTCACATTCTCCGATATGGATGAGGCGATTGCGATGGCAAACGATAACGATTTGGGTCTGGTCGCTGGTGTCTTTACGCAGAGCATGGGGCGCGCCATCCACATGGCTGAACAAATCGAGTCGGGTATTGTCAATATCAATGAGGTTTGTACCTACTGGCAACCCCACACGCCATTTGGAGGATATAGCACCAAACGGAGCGGTGTCGGCAGGCTCGGTGGCAAATATACCATTGAGGCACTCTCCCAAATCAAGACATTGCTACTTGACGCAAACATCAGTTAGTCGCATACCCAACGATTGATGGCGGAGGTTTTGATGCGTATAGCCATTGCTGGCATTATGCACGAGTCCAATTCATTTAGTAGTGTTCATACGGTACTGGATGACTTTACGATACAACGTGGCGAGGCAGTCTTTCAATGGTGGGCGCAGGCACATCATGAAATGGGTGGCTATATTGCAGGGGCGTCCACCTATGGTTATGACCTTGTTCCACTCTTCATGGCAAATGCTACACCAAGTGGTCCAGTGACCGCCTCCACGTTTGAGTCTTTGGTCAATGAATTACTGGTGACGTTAAAATCTGTCGAGCCTGTTGATGGTTTGCTCCTTGCGCTCCATGGGGCGATGGTATCTGAGAACTATCGTGATGGAGATGGTGAGATTTTGCACCGTCTACGTGAGGCAACCGGTCCCGATTTCCCGATTATCGTGACCCACGATTTACATGCCAACGTATCTGAACAGGCAGTAGCCGCCAGCACCGCCTTGATTATTTATAAAACCTATCCACATATCGACCAACGTGAGCGTGGGTTACAAGCCGCCGAGATCATGGTTCGGACTGTGGGTGGCGAGGTAACTCCGGTACAAGCGATGAGCAAGCCCCCGATGGTGTTGAATATCGTGCGCCAGTTCACCAGTGCTGAACCCGTGAAACAGATTATGCAGGCTGTCCGCGAGCTTGAGAATCATCCTAAGGTGTTGTCCGCAAGCTTGGCTGAGAGTTATCAATATGCCGATGTGTTTGAGATGGGACCGAGTTTCGTTGTTGTGACAGACAATGAGCCTAAACTGGCAGAACGTGAAGCACAGCGTCTTGCTGACTTGCTATGGTATAGCCGAGATCGCTTAACCTTTCATCTTCCGACAGTTGCCGAAGCTGTGGCACAAGCGATTCAGTCTGAACAGAGACCCGTCGTACTGGTCGATATGGGGGACAATATCGGTGGCGGGTCGGCTGGTGATAGTACCTTCATGCTGGCTGAGTTACTCGCTCAACAAGCCGAGTCATGGCTGGTGGTCTTAGCTGATGCTGAGGCGGTTCAAAGCTGTATGTCAGCGGGTGTGGGCGCAGATGTCAGTCTGGTAGTCGGTGGCAAAACTGATGATTTGCACGGCAATCCCATCCAGATTCATGGGCGTGTCAAAAGTTTGCATGATGGACGCTATATCGAAACAGAGGCACGACATGGTGGGCAACGCTATCAAAATCAAGGTCTGAGCGCGGTGGTTGAGATTCCCGCCAAAACACCAGAGTTGTCCAGCTTCCTCGTCTTGACGACGAACCGAGAACCCCCCTTTAGCCTGCAACAGCTCGTTAGTCTCGGTATTACGCCACAACGCCAGCATATCCTAACGGTCAAGGCAGCGATTGCCTTCCGTACCGCCTATGAGCCTATCGCCGGTGAGATTATTGAAGTGGATAGTGGCGGTTTGACAGCAGTGAATCCCTCACGTTTTACCTATCAATATATTCGACCCAATTTGTGGGGGCTTGAACTGTAAAATTACCTAAACCCTTTATGATTCTGAAATCTCATCTATATCAAAATAAAAAAGCTGGTCTAAAATCGGGTTATGATGAATACAGTTTACAAGATTGCGATAAACTTATCATGACTAAAGAAAGATGACAGACTACATCATAATCGGAGCAGGAACAGCCGGGTGTGTGTTGGCAAGACGTCTCCTAGAAGACGACGATGTCTCAGTGACAGTTCTGGAAGCAGGAGGCGCGCCTAATCATCCAGAAATTCGGATTCCTGCGCGCTGGTTTGATTTGATGGGAACAGATGTGGATTGGCATTTTTTCTCTGAGCCACAAGCCCATGCAGACCAACGACAGGTGGTGTGGAATCGGGGCAAGGCGTTGGGTGGGTCGAGTTCGATCAATGCCTTGCTGTATATTCGTGGGCATCGTTTGGATTTTGACCAATGGGCAGAAATGGGCAATGCAGGGTGGTCGTATCAGGATGTCTTGCCTTACTTCAAAAAATTCGAGCGTCATCCACAAGGCGAGTCAGATTATCATGGTGGGGATGGTCTCCTTTATATCAGTGACCATGACACGATTCACCCGATTTCTGAGGTGTTCGTCCAAGCCGGATTGGACTTGGGTTTGCCTTTCAATGCGGATTTCAATGGCGAAACCCAGTATGGTGTGGGCTGGTATCAAGCGACACAGAAAAATGGGGAACGACATAGTGCGTTCGATGCTTTCCTCGAACCTGTACTCAGCAATCCCAATTTAGCGGTTCATACTTTTGCTCATGTGACTCGAATTCTCTTTGATGAAACACGCGCGATTGGGGTGGAATTTATTCATGACAATCGTATCAAGCAGGTTTTTGCTGAGCGAGAGGTTATCTTATGTGGCGGGGCGATACACTCTCCTCAATTGTTGATGTGTTCGGGAATTGGTGCGTCCGCACAATTGGAAGCTCTGGATATTCCGGTCATTGTCAATTTGCCCGGCGTGGGTGAGAACTTACAAGATCATCCCAAAGTCGATTTACATTTCACCAGCCAGCCCTCTACAAAGCAGGATTTCTCTTTGCAAGGTGAAGCCTATGAGATTTATTTGAAGTCACGCGAAGGGATACTCAGTGTCATTCGCTCTCAAGTCGGTGCATTCATCAAGACTCGACCTGATTTAGATATTCCTGATGTGCAACTATATGGTGCAGTAGCTTCGGTGGATGATCCCTTCGACTTTGCAATTGTTGGCAGCCTCTTGCGTCCGCGAGCGATTGGGCGAGTGACTTTGCGCTCTAACAATCCACTTGCCTCACCGATGATTCAACCCAACTTCCTCGCCGATGAAGATGACATGCAACGCTTTGTCGACAGCATCCATATCATTCGGGAACTCATCCAAACGCCTGCTTTTGCAGACTTCGCTGATGAAGAGGTGAATCCGGGTCAGGATACGAAATCTGATGCAGCCATCAAAGCATGGATACGTCAATCGGTGGAATCAACGTGGCATTGTTCAAGTACCTGCAAAATGGGGATGGATTCGCTGGCGGTGGTGAACCCCGAATTGCAAGTCTATGGAACAGAGGGTTTGCGTGTGGTGGATGCCTCGATCATGCCCACGACGATTGGTGGCAATACGAATGCGACGGTGCTGATGATTGCTGAGAAAGCCGCCGACATCATTCGCGGTCTTTAATCAAATGATGCTAAGTCATTCGGGTCGACATCTTTACCAAAGTAATCGCGTGCAATCACTCGTGCTAGCCATTCTGCAATGACTTCATAGCCTCTGACACCTGTTTCTGCTTTTGCCAATGCTGGATCGCCGATATGACCGTAAGGCGTATGTGCTTTATAGCTCCGTGTGGCATAGAAAATCCCTCCGCCCGTTTTGATATGCTCTTTGCCTTGAATTTTTCGCATATGTTCGGGGTCTACATGATGCTTTTCGGCTTTATCCAGATGCACAAGTTCGGGATGCGTGACCAAGATGCGCGAGGTCTCGCCTTCACCCCCATGACCTTCTTGTTTCTTAGAGGTTTGGATGGTGTGGTAGACCTTGCTCAGTGGGGTTAGCCAATTCAAGACCATGACTTGAGCATCAGGTGTGTGGTCAACGACTTCTTGCGCGGCGACCATCATGCTGGGTAAACTGCCATCATGCCCATGCACAAAGGCAAACTTGCGAAAGCCACTTTCGTAGAGACTGAGGCAAATTTCTTGGGTCATATTAATCAGCGTCATCGGACTGAGTGTGATTGTCCCAGTAAAGCCCATATGGAAACTTGATGTTCCAAAGGGAATGGTGGGACCAATGAGTGTCGGGCAATCCATCGCATTCAATTTCAGCACAGCACGTCGGCAATTTTCACGCGCTTCATAGGTATCTGTGCCTAGCGGGAGATGTGCGCCATGAGCTTCCGTTGCGCCAAAGGGTAAGAGGAGAACATCGGATGATTGCAGAAAGGCTTCAACTTCTGTGCTGGTCATTTCTGGAAGTGTTGCGGGTCCTTTTTGTTCATAAAGGATATTCTCAGTCATGGTTGCAGTCTCCTATTGGGCAATTGAGAGAAATCAGTTGACGATAGTGCAAGTTTACTGCATACTCTAGGTTATACACATTTTGCACAAATTTTGGATACTTTGTCTAATTATTGATTTAATATTGAATCATATTGGGTCACGGAGAACGGACCTTCAATCCAAATGGAGATAAATCCACAAACTTTTTGCAAAGTAATCAAACTAACAACCAATAACTAAAGACTAAACACTCCATATTGGCATTTTTATGCAAAATTTAGCTTTATTAAAACAATTGTCTATTGGTATCCGCAAGTTATATGGCTCGCAATGTGAGGTAGTTATCCATGACTTCACCGATTTAGAGCATTCCATCATCCACATGGAAGGCAATATCACCGGACGCTCGATTGGGGGCGGGGCGACGGATTTCATCCTATCTCGAATCGTCAACAACAATGCTCATCAGGATGTCTACAACTATCAAACGCAATTGTCCAATGGACACACCCTCAAATCCTGCACGATGTTCTTGCATGATGAAGATGGCAATGTCTGTGGGGCGTTTTGTATCAACCTTGATGTCACCGCAATGAATACTTTTCAAAGATTTCTGGATGAATACCTCTCAACAGATGACAACGAAGTCTCTGAGACATTTTCAGATGATATTCAAAGTACCATCCACGAACTGCTTCTGGAAACAGTCACTGAAATGGGTTACGACGTGCCGATTTTGACGCGCAAGGAAAAGGTGGATTTGATTGCGAAGTTGGATAAAAAAGGCGTGTTCCAAGTCAAGAAGTCAGTGCCAATTTTGGCAGATGAACTCGGGTTAAGTCGCTCGACAGTCTACAACTACTTGAGCGAGACTCGCGGTATTGATGTAAACGGAGAGGGTTAGGACGCACGTGGCGAAACCCAAAGTGATTTTATCAACTCAAGCTCCGGCGCCGAGTAGTGGCTATAGTCAAGCTCTGCAAGTTGGCAATTTCCTAGTGACTTCTGGTTATCTGGGGACGCATCCCGACGGGTCAGGGGTTGTTGCTGGAGGATTTGAAGCAGAAGTTCGGCAAGCTCTTGACAATATCAAAGCCGTGTTAGATGAGGCAAATGTCCCTATTTCGAGTGTGGTGCGCGTGAATGTCTCGCTGACAGATGTAAATCGCTTTTCGGATATGGATACGATTTATTGCGAGTATTTTTCTGAGCCCTACCCGACACGGAATACGATTGGTGTTGCGGAGCTTTGGGGTGGCGCGCAGGTCGGCTTTGATGTGTGGGCAATTGTGCCGGATGAGGAAGCCTGATGTCGTTGGTTGAGACCTTCAATTCGCAGGAGCCTCTTGAGTTAACGCAGGAACTGATTCGAATTCCGTCTTTTCTTTGGAAAGAATCCAAAGTCGGTCACTGGATTGCGGATTGGATGGATTCACGGGGCTTTGAAGTTGATTTGCAGGAAGTCCCCTTGAAGGATGGTGGAGTCACTCATCAAGCGATTGGAACACTGCGTGGGGATGGTACGGGCAAAAGTCTGATGCTCTGTGGGCATACGGATACGAGTGATTGGAATGGGGATGTCTTCCGCCCCGATGAATGGACACATGCCCCTTTTGATGCCGATATTGAAGACGGCAAGTTGTATGGCTTGGGTGCGATCAATATGAAAGCGGGAGTCGCCTCGATGATGATGGCGGCGGAATGGGTGCGACGTTCAGATATTGCTCTTAGGGGCGATTTGATTGTGGCTTGTGTGGTGGCAGAAACGGGTGGTGGCGTGGGTGCGCTTCATCTTATCGAGAGTGGCTTGCGTCCCGATTATTGCATAGTGACGGAAGCGGGCAATCTGGATGTGGGGATTATTTCTGTCGGTTATGTGCAAGGCAAAGTATGTGTAATCGGGGAGTTCAAACATCGTGTACCTTATATCAACCCCATCGAAAAAACCACAAAGGTTATCCATGCCTTTGGACCGAGTTACCAACCGCTTAAGCCGAAGTCGGAGGGTGGCTGGCTGACCTTCACGCCTCATCCATTGATTCCCGGATTTCCAGCAATGGCAGTCCGTAATATTGAGCATTATCAAAATGCCACGACACTCACTTTCGATTTACGCATTGTGCCGGGCATGGATGATGAAACAGTACGACAAGATATGACCACATTATTGGATAGCATTCAAGCTGACGACCCCGATTTTCAATACGAGCTGATTATCCCACAGACGCATTACCAGCCGAATATGCCAGCGCGACCTGAAACGGATAAGGATTCGCAACTGGTAACGAGTATAGTGAATGCACATGAGCAAGTGACAAGCGAGCCTCCTCATGTGGGGGCTGGACATCGGATTGGTGCGACGACAGATACTTGTCACTTTAAGGGGGTTGGGATTACTTGTGTAGAATATGGACCCGGCTTTATCCCGATTTGGCCCATGTCCAATGAATGTATTGATGTAGAGCAGATTGTGACCGCGACGAAAGTCTTGGCATTAACCGCAGAACAGATTTGTACTTAGAAGAGGTGATTGCACATGACAACCCATGACGTTCCAACCGAAGTTGTCCTCGATATTTATCAACGGATTTTACGTATTCGGCGATTTGAAGAAGAAGTCGGCAAATTATTCAAACAGGGACAACTCCCCGGCTTCGTCCATTTATATATCGGAGAAGAAGCAGTCGGCGCGGGCGTGTGTGCGGCGTTGCGGGATGATGACTATATCACGAGTACGCATCGGGGGCATGGTCATGTGATTGCCAAAGGTGGGGATATGAACCGCATGATGGCGGAACTCTTCGGTAAAGCAACCGGCTATTGCAAAGGCAAAGGTGGCAGTATGCACATTGCAGATTTCCAGATTGGGATGCTCGGTGCGTGCGGAACGGTGGGAGGCGGTATCCCTATTGCTGTCGGAGCCGGACTGAGCGCGAAGTATCGGAAAACGGATCAAGTCTCGGTTTGCTTCTTTGGCGATGGGGCATCGAATGAGGGCAGTTTCCACGAGTCACTCAATTTAGCTTCGACTTTGAAGTTACCCGTTATCTTCGTCTGCGAGAACAATCAATACGGTGAGTTTACCCCGTCGATTCATGCGATGAACATCACGGATATTGCTGATCGCGCAAGTGGTTATGGTATTCCCGGTGTGATTGCGGATGGCACACATGCGGTAGAGATGTACAGCGTTACCAAAGAGGCAGTGCAACGGGCACGTAACGGTGAGGGTCCTACACTGATTGAAGCAAAGACTCATCGTCGAGGTGGACATGCAGAGGGGGAAGAAGCCTTCCTTGCAGGGCAAGAGTATCGTCTGCCAGAAGAACTCGAAATGGCGCAACAAAAAGACCCCCTCACGATTATGCATAACGTCGTTATTGAGGAAGGGTATGCCAGCGCAACCGACCTCGAAAACTACGATCACGAGATTACACAAGCGGTGAGTGATGCAGTGACCTTCGCCCGCGAAAGTAACGAACCTGCGATTGAAACGATCTATGAAGATACATGGGTAACATGATGGACTCGAATAGATTGAATCAAGAAACGATTGATGCCTATTACGACTCGCTCCGTCCCTTCTGGCACCCTGTACTGCCTGTGACGGATTTGGATGAGCATAGAATTGCATCAGCAGAGTTGCTAAATATCCCCCTTGCTATCACCCGATTGAATGGGGAACTGGTGGCAATGGACGATGTCTGTCGGCATTTTCAAGCTCAACTGTCGATTGGGGAGATTCGAGAGGTTGAGGGACACGGAGAGTGCTTGATGTGTCCCTATCACGGCTGGAGTTATGCACCGAATGGGCAATGTGTGGATATTCCCCAATTGAGTCCAGAGCGTGAGATACCCGAATCGGCACAGGTGAATAGCTATCCAGTTCAAGAGAAGTATGGGCTGGTGTGGGTGTGCTTTAATGAGGATACACCTTACGATGTGCCTTGTCTGCCGGATGTTGATAATCCACAATTTCTAAAAGGTCCCTTGAGGGCATATGAGCCGTGGGTCTCGTCTGCGCCCCGCGCGATTATGGCTGCGTTGGATGATACGCATGGAGCATGGGTGCATAAAGATTTAGTCGGAGACCGTGAACATCCTGAACCACCTGACCATAATGTGCATCGGGATGGAAATGATCTGGTGGTCAATTTTGTCATGTGGCAACCGAATAACCCGACCATTGCCGAAGATGGAGTGGGGGATTCGCCTTTGCGTGAAGTAGCAATTACGACGACAGTGGGCATTCCCAATACCATCCACTTCAACATTCGGGCGTTGGATAGTGCCAATGACCAAGTGACGCTCATTTGGCAAGCGGTTTGTCCGGTACGCTATAACAAGACACTCACTTTCTGGGGGTCGGCACGGAATTATGATTTGGACAAGCCTGCCTATAATCCCGAATTTGAGAAACTACAAGATACTCTACGCGAACAAGATCAAGAAGTGGTTGAAAGTCAACGTCCGTGGCTCTTGCCTCCCTTCTGGACAAAGACGGAATTGCCTTTGCGTCCAGCAGATTTGCCCTTAATTGAATATCAAAAATGGCTCGAAGAATTGGGCATTGTGACCCGCATTTAAGAGGAGTGATTGAACTGTGCCAAGAAAAACGTATATCGCCGCGATACAAGAAGCCCTGCGCGAAGAGATGGAACGCGATGAGTCCGTGATGCTCATTGGTGAAGATGTCCGCTTGGGTGTCTTTGCTGGAACACGGGGTCTGCATAAGCAATTTGGGGATGAGCGTGTGATTGATACACCCATTTCTGAATTGGCTGTGGCAGGTGCAGGAGTCGGGGCGGCGGCAACAGGCTTGCGCCCGGTGGTTGATTTGATGTTTGGGACATTCTTGTATCTGGCATTTGACCAGATTGCAAACCAGGCGGGTGCAATGCGATATATGTTCGGTGGTCAAGCCACGCTACCTGTCGTCTTTATGACACAAAATGGCGCGGGGAGCAGTGCTGGACATCACCATAGCCAATCGGTGCATCATATGTTTATGAATATCCCACTCGTGAAAGTTGTCCTGCCTAGTACGCCCTATGATGTTAAAGGCTTATTGAAATCTGCCATTCGGGATAACAATCCTGTAGTCTTCCTCAATTCGCTGGCATTGGGTGGGAAACGAGGCGACATCCCTGATGAAGAGTATACGATTCCGCTTGGCGTGGCAGATATCAAACGCGAGGGGAATGATGTGACAATTTGCACAGCGGGTGCGATGGTCTATAAATCACTGGATGCGGCGAAGATACTGGCGAATGAAGGCTTAGAGTGTGAAGTGATTGACTTGCGGACGCTTTCACCGTGGGATGAAACCTGTGTGTTGGAGAGTGTTGCCAAGACAGGATGCTTTGTTGCAGTGGATGAATGTTATCCGACCTGTAGCGCGGCGAGTGAATGGGGTGCGACGGTTGCGGAGAAAGCCTTTAGTCATCTCAAAGCCCCCATCCAACGGGTAACGAATAAGCCCGTACCGATGCCCTTTAGTCCTAAATTGGAAAAAGCCGTGATTCCCTCTGCCGATGATATTGTTGATGCTGTCAAACGCACCCTCGCTTAAGGAGATTGTGATGAACCTCGAACCAGTACATATGCCCAAATATGGGATGACGATGGAAGAAGGGCTGATTGTTGAGTGGCTGGTCTCCGAAGGTGACTCCGTGAACGAAGGCGATAGCATCGCGCTTATTGAGACCGAAAAAGTGGAAACGGAACTCGAAGCTCCGGCGAGTGGCAAGATTGCCGAAATCACCGCCGAAGCCGATAGCGAAGTTCCGGTTGGTGAGATTATTGCCTATATTGATAAGGGGTAAACATGGGACGCTTAGAAAACAAAACCGCCATTATCACAGGTGCAGGGCGCGGAATCGGCAAAGCCATCGCCCTCCGTTATGCCCCTGAGGGATGCAATCTCGCATTGTGTGATGTCAATCTTGAGAGTGTCTCTGCAACTGCCGAAGAAGCTCGTGCATTAGGTGTGCAAGCCATTGCCACACAAACGGATGTGACCTCGCGCGAACAATTGCAAGCGATGGTGGATGGGGCAGTCAGTGAATTTGGTACAGTGGAAATCCTTGTGAATAATGCAGGGATTTTTTTTAATGCCAGCTTTGATGAGATGACAGATGAACAGTGGGATCGGATGATGGATGTCAATCTCAAAGGGGTTTTCGTGCTGTCCCAAATCGTCATTCGGCATTGGCTATCAGAAAATATCAAAGGGGCTATTGTGAATCTGGCTTCAATTAGTGCCGCGATTGCCTTCACCAATTCCTCTGCCTATTGTACCTCCAAAGCGGCTGTGGCTTCCATGACCCGTTGTATCGCACTCGAATATGGTCCCAAAGGTATCCGTGCGAATTCGATGGCTCCGGGGATTATCAACACGGGGATGCCCAATGAAGACCAAGCAAATGAATGGGTCAATACACGCATTCCACTACGAAAACTCGGTGAACCGGAAGATGTAGCAGATTTAGCCTTATTTTTGGCATCGGATGAATCGCGCTATATCACAGGGGATATGATTTTCGTTGATGGTGGCTGGATGCTGGAGTAAAAGTGATGGCTGACTCAATTGCAATACGACCCAGTGTTCAGAGCTTTCTGAAGCGAGAGCAAAAGCTCCTTATTGGTGGCGATTGGGTTTCGTCTGTATCGGGAGAGACTTTCGAGACCATCAATCCAGCGAATGGCACAGTATTATCGCGTGTTGCCAGTGGCGACAAAGCCGATGTTGACCGCGCCGTCGAATCTGCTCAACAAGCCTTCCCTGCATGGTCAGCGATGATGCCCGCGGAACGAGAACGCCTCTTGCATCGCTTTGCGGATTTGATGGAACAGCACAAAGAAGAACTCGCCCAGCTTGAAACCTTAGATAATGGCAAACCCTTTAACGTGGCTTTCAATGTGGAAGTCAGTGTCGCCATCGGGCAAATGCGCTTTTATGCGGGACTGCCAACCAAACTCAAAGGCGAGACCTATGCGGTGTCCTCACCCGGTTATCATGTCTATACACGACGCGAACCACTGGGAGTCTGTGCGGCAATTACCCCATGGAATTATTCGATTGTCATGGCAACCCAGAAGATCGGTCCTGCTTTGGCATCAGGCAATACTCTTGTTCTCAAGCCAGCCGAGCAAACACCACTCACCGCGATTCGTTTAGCCGAACTCGCGCTTGAAGCCGGCATTCCAGATGGGGTGTTTAACCTTGTCACAGGCTTTGGGCATACCGCTGGCGTGGCATTGACGCATCACCCACAGGTGGCCAAAGTTGCGTTTACCGGTTCAACGGAAGTCGGGCAAGAGATTATGCGGGCGGCGGCAGGCAATCTGAAGCGCATCTCGCTCGAATTGGGGGGAAAGTCCCCGTTAATTATCTTTGACGATGCTGATTTAGAACCTGCATCCGAAGCGGCGGTCTGGGGCATCTTTGCCAACAGCGGGCAAAATTGTGTGGCAGGCTCCCGTTTGTTTGTCCATCGTAATATTTATGACGACGTGGTGCAGTATATTTCTAAACGCTCGAATGAACTTAAGGTCGGCAATGGGCTGGAACAGGATACACAGGTGGGTCCGCTGATTTCTGATCGACAACTTGACCGTGTTCTGCATTATGTGCAAGAGGGGAGCGCGTCTGCTGAACTGGTCACTGGTGGGGAACGTCTGGCAGGTCAATTAGCAGGCGGATATTTCTTGCAACCCACCGTTTTTAGTCATGTCGAGGATGCACAATCCATCGCTACAGATGAGATATTTGGTCCGGTCTTGTCTGTCTTCGCTTTTGATACAGAAGAAGAAGTCCTCGCGCGGGCAAATTCAAGTCGCTTTGGTTTGGCGGCGGGTGTCTGGACGAATCACTTGGGACGCGCGCATCGTATGGCGGCACAACTGAAGGCGGGTGTGGTCTGGGTGAATACCTATGATTGGTTCGACCCAGCCGTTCCCTTCGGTGGGACAGGTGAAAGTGGCATGGGACGGGAACTCGGCACACAGGTGATGGAACACTATACCGAACTTAAATCGGTCTGGGTGAAAATTTAATGGCAGAGAATCAACAGGTCGTCATTGTCACAGGCGGTGGGTCTGGCATCGGAAAGGCGAGTTGCCTTGCTTTTGCGAAAACTGGAGCCATTGTCGTGATTGCGAATCGCACCCAATCCAAAGCGGAAGCCGTTGCTAATGAAGTAACAAACTCTAGTGGTAAAGCATTGCCATTGCAAGTGGATGTGAGCAAGCCTGATGATGTCCGGCGCATGATTGATACGACGATTGTGCAATATGGACGCATTGATGTCCTCTTTAATAACGCGGGAATAAGTCCGTCAGGCAGTATCACCGAAATTACGGAGGAAGAATGGGATGAGTGTCTGAACATCGACCTCAAGAGTATCTTCCTAGCCTCGAAATATGCCATCCCACACATGCAAACCCAAGGTGGTGGCGTGATATTAAACACGGCGGGGACTTTTGGGATACGTGCCGCTAAAAGCAAAGCCGCCTATTCCACAGCCAAAGCAGGTGCGATTAACCTCACTCGTGCCATTGCGTTGGACTACGCACGCGATAACATTCGGTGCAATGCGATTTGTCCGGGTTTTGTCGATACACCGCTTACCGGTGGCATGACACAAGACGAGAAGGATGAGGTACTCGACCTCATTCAGCCTTTACCGGGACTCATCTCCGCAGAGGAAGTCGCTCAACTCGCCGTGTATTTAGCATCAGATTTCGCCAAGATGATAACAGGGCAATGCTATGTGATAGATGGCGGACAACAAGCGGGGTTATTCATCTCATGAGTGGGCAGATTGTCTGGGCGCAATGGGCATATCTTGATGGCTCATTCCAGCCTGATTCAGGCGTTTATGTCGAAGAATCAACGATTGTGGAAGTCGGTTCATACGATTCACTCAAACAACGTTATCCCAATGCAAGTGTGGTCGGTGGTACTGACTATTTAATGCTACCCGGCTTAATCAATAGCCACGATCACGGACGCGCGCTGGGGACGGTCTCGCTAGGTGTACCGGACAGCTTTCTGGAAGTCTGGCTGACCTCGCTAGGCAGTGTCCCTCGTCTTTCACCTCGCTTGACAGCAACCTACGAAGGCATCCAACTCATTCGCTCTGGCGTGACAGGTGTCGCACATAGCCATAATCCAGCATCCTATGATGTCATGTTCGATGAAATTCCCCAATCTCTGCAAGGCTATCGCGAGGCAGGGGTGCGAGTAGCGATGTACCCAACCTTGTTGGATCAAAATACGCTGGTCTATGACGAAGCTGATAAATTCCTCGCATTGTTGCCCGATGACCTCCATCCGCTAGCTCAGGCGCGAAACCAGATGCCCAACCTAACTGTCGATGATTATTTCCGTGAACTCGATGGGCTATTTGAGCAACATCATGATGTCGATTCGCATTGGGTGCATATCCAAGTCAGTCCTGTCGGTGGACAATGGGTCAGCGATGACTTTATTCTACGTGCTGTGGACTGGGCAAAAGCGCATGAAACTCGTGTCCAGATGCACATGCTAGAGAGTGGTTATCAACGACAATATGCCTTCCGCAAATGGAACAAGGGCTTTATTCAACATTTAGATGACATCGGTGCATTAGGTGACTGGCTGACTTTGGCGCACATGATTTATGTCGAGGATGGAGATGCTGAGTTACTCGCAGAACGTGGCGTGAATATCGCTCATAATGCGAGTAGCAACTTGCGCCTACGCTGTGGGATTGCACCCATTCCGACCTATCTTGAGGCGGGTGTGAATGTGGGGATTGGTCTGGATGGGCATGGTCTGGATGATGACCAAGATTACTTACGCGAGATGCGCTTGGTATTTACCTTAGCCAATCGTCCCGATGTGCATTCCGCTGATATATCTCCAACAACGGTGTTAGATATGGGGTCTCGCAATGGTGCAAAAGCAACCTTCGGCAAGCACTCGCAATTAGGGACATTATCAACAGGTAAACTCGCGGATGTCGTACTGTTGGATTGGGAGGCAGTAAAAGGGGCATGGTGTCCCCCGAATTTTCCAACACGAGAACATCTCCCTGAATTTTTCCTACGCCGTGCCAATCGTCAGCATGTCAGTGATGTGATGGTCAATGGCGAATGGTTCTTGCGCGATGGTGAACATACTCACGTGGACGAAGAGGAGGTGCATCGAACCATGCAAGAAGTCTATGCCTCTCAATCCCCACCTCAGCAAAGTCCGTTGGCAAGCTATGTCCGCCAGCATTACCAAAAATGGGATAGACTTTAATTTATGGATGTTTTGTCCAAATTTTGTGCAAAGTGTATAATTGTTCAGGAGGTGCAAATGGTACAATAGTCGAACAGTAACACCCAAAACTAAATCGCTCGTTTCTTATGAAAGTTATTCGGAGGCAATATGCGTAAACAGCTTTTACATTTCTTGCTCATACTGGTCGTTGCCCTCATGTTAGGTTCAGTTGTCGCACAAGACGAAGAACCTCAATTTGGTGGCACTTTATTTGTCGCGGCAGAGTCAATGGGAGATTCCCTCGATATTGCGCTTTGGCATGGCTTTGGTGGTTTGCATGTGATTGATTCCATCGGTGAAGGCTTAGTTCGTGCCGATTTTGAAACAGGTGAAGCCATCCCCGGCTTAGCTGAAAGTTGGGAAATCTCCGACGATGGCTTGGTCTACACCTTCAACATTCGTGAAGGCATGGTCTTTCATGATGGAACGCCCATTACAGCAGAAGCCATTGTACGGAGCATGAATCGTCCTTTGAACCCCGATGATCCTAGCTTTTTTGATGGCATGTATATGTACTTCAATCAAGGGATTGATAACTGGGAATCCCTCGTTGCGTTGGATGAATTGACGGTGCAATTGACACTCAATGAGCCGAATGCTACCCAACTCTTGGTCTTCACTCGTCCTGATGGCTATATCATCAGCCCATCAGCGATGGACGAATATGGTACAGAACTCGGTCTGAATGTCGCCATGGCGGGTCCCTTCAAGGTAGATCGTTTTGTTCCGGGACAAGAAGCGGTTCTCGTCGCCAACGAAGATTACTGGGCAGGTCGCCCCTTCCTAGACCAAATCATCATTCGTGCCTTCCCTGATGAAGCCTCCATTTTGGCGGCACTCGAAGCGGGTGAAGTTGACCTGACCTTGTACGCGCCCTTTACCTCTGTGCCTCGCATTCAAGGCGATGAGGGCGACGGCGTTGATATTGCTCAGGGTGCGCCCTTGGTCAATCTGTATATGGGACTTAATCCCGCTACCGTTCCTGAATTGGAAAACCCAATGGTTCGAGAAGCCATCAATTATGCGATTGATCGGGAAGCCATCATCGAAGCTGCACTCAACGGATTGGCGGAACCGCCATCTAGTGTCCTTGCACCCAATGACTTGGGTTATGATCCTTCTGGTGAAGCTATCAGCACCTATGACCCCGAATTGGCAATGAGCTTGCTGGCGGATTCGGGAGTGGAGTTGCCTATCTCGCTGGAACTCTCCTTTGAGAACAATCGCTTCTGGCCCCAAGTTGCTGAACTGATTGCTTTTGATTTAGAGGCAGTTGGTTTTGAAGTCACTTTAGATCGGCTAGATACAGGGACGTTCTTTGGGAAAACCCAAGACGGTCTACATCAACTCGCTGTGAACCAACGCTCGACCTTCTTGCCCGATCCTCATGATAAGACACTCATCCTGCACAGTGTGCTATCACCGAATGACGTGGGACAACCCGCCGCCTACGAGACTGCCTCAGAGGTGGATGCTTTGGTCGATGCAGGTATCCGAGCTTTAGACCCGGCTGAACGCGCCGAGATTTACACCGAATTACAACAGTTGATTCTCGGTACCAACCAAATCGTCTTCTTGGGGTATCTGACACCGCCTATCTTCATCAGTGATAATGTGCGAAATGTCGATACACAAGGCACAGCGGCAGGGCGTGTGGACTTCCGGGGTGTATGGATAGCCGGATAATCGATTAGACATTGCGCTATAATCAACAGAAAATGACCGTGCTTCCCAGTTGTAAGTTAGGCTGGGAAGCATTCAAGGCTTTTCGATGCATGACATTTCTGCGCCTGAGAATATCCTAGCACTCAAATCGAAATCACCTCGTCCATCCTTATGGAAGCGCAGTGTTCGTCTGTGGCAGAAATATGACATCGCCATCATCGGCGGGTTGTTTTTTCTGTTGGTGATGGTGACGAGTCTGCTTGCATCAGTTATTTCACCCTATGATCCAGCCGAACGGAATATCAAAAATCGTCTAGCAAGTCCGACAATCGAGCATCTCTTTGGCACGGACGAATTGGGGCGGGATGTCTTTAGTCGGGTGGTCTTTGGTGGGCGCACGGTGCTGGGTCTGGGTTTTTCTGCTTTGGGGATGTCATTTGGTATTGGCTTAATCATTGGCATCATTGCTGGCTATTGGGGCGGACGACTTGATAGTGTCCTGATGCGAATCATGGATATTCTGCTCAGTTTCCCCTCTGTGCTTTTGGCGATTCTCATTGTGACTTCGCTTGGTGTCGGACAGACAAATGTGGTCATCGCCATTGGAGTCGCACAAATCCCCGTGTTTGCACGTTTGGTTCGTTCCATTGTCCTCATCTTGGTCAATCAAGAGTATGTTCATGCGGCGCGCTCGTTGGGAGCGAATCATGCACACATCATCCGTCGGCACATCTTCCCGAATATGATTCCACCCATGTTAGTACAAGCAACAGCGATGTTAGCCATCACTATCGCCACTGCAACCGCCTTGAACTTCTTGGGCTTGGGGGTAGAAACCGGCACACCCGACTGGGGGATGATGGTAGCGGATGGGCAAAGCCTGATTTTTGATGCCCCGCACGTTCCCTTCTTTCCGGGGTTGATCCTTTCGCTCACTGTCTTGTGCGTGAATCTGATTGGTGATGGCTTGCGTGACCACCTTGACCCACGCTTGAGGAATACAGGGTAATCACATGGCAACCTATCTTCTCCGACGACTCATTTGGTTGCCGATTGTGTTGTGGGCAGTCACTAGCCTCACCTTTATTGCGCTACGTCTTGTTCCCGGCAGTGCTATCCAATCTGCAGCGAGCCAAATCACTGACCAACGCCAAATTGAGGTGTTAGAAGCTCAATGGGGATTAAATCTTCCGCTTCATGAGCAATATGCCAACTTCATGGGCGATTTACTCCGTGCTGACTTGGGTTTGTCAATGGGGTCAGGTGTTCCCATTAACCGCCTGTTGTTCGAGCGCATCCCACCCACGATTGAAATCACCATCGTCGCTATGGTGATTAGCACCTTTCTCGGTGTCCTAGCAGGAGTCATCTCGGCTACAACCCGTCGTCGATGGGTGGATAATAGCGTCCGCCTCTTAGCCATCACCGGGATGTCACTTCCCTATTTCTGGGTAGCGATACTTTTGATTATCATCTTTTCAGTTGAACTCGGTTGGACTCCAACGAGTGGGCGGATTAATGCCCGCCTGAGTTACGAAACCATCACCAACTTTATGTTCATCGACCATATCCTCACAGGCAATTGGGAAGCCTTCGGCAGTTATCTTAGACATCTCATTCTCCCCGCGACTGCGATTGGAATCACATCCACAGGCTTTGTCGCCCGACTCACGCGCTCGGCGATGCTCGAAGAAATTCGCT
>JANQRM010000209.1 GCA_028284565.1 Anaerolineae bacterium
ATATAACCCAAAAACCCACTGGTGCGGAGACACGGGTGGGCTGGGCACAACTGCGCGGCTGACAATTTCATTGTTGAACTCGACACTCAACAATGTAGCACGCCCCGCATCTCCTTGCAAGCGATTTTCGGTCTTTTCCGTCCCGTTTTTCACACGACGTTAGTTTAACTTTGCCTGGAGGCGGTTTATGAGTATCGATCTGGATCACATCCGTTCACGTAATCCGATAGAGGACATCGTGGGCGAAAAATTTCAATTGAAGCAAAGCGGCACTCGCTATATCGGGAGCGAACACGACAGCCTGGTGGTGACACCGAAGACGGGCTTCTACTTCTGGAATTCACGGGGTGAACATGGCGATGTCTTCGACTTCGTTGGACGCTATCAGCTGAGTTACGGCAATCCCTGGAACAACCGGGATGCTTTGCAGTTCATGGAGGCGGTGCGTTACCTCGCCAAACGGGCGGGTATTGCGTTAGAAGAAGACACCGCCTTACATAAATCGGTGGGCTGGTCGTTTCGTCAGCTGGTGCAGCGATTGCATGATGCCCTTTTGAATCATCAACCTGCGCTGACTTATGCCACCAAAACACGCGGCTGGTCTCTTCCCAACATCAAAGCCTCACGTCTGGGTTACATGCCCCCCGACAAAGGGTCGTTACTGGCCGATCTCAATCTGCCAGACAGTTGGCGCTCGGTGGTAAAGCAGTTTCCAGCCGAGATGTTGGTTTATCTGCACCTACACAACGGACGCTTGGTCTATCTCAGTGGACGGAGCATCACGGGCAAGCGGCACTACAACCCACCACGTGATCTGGTTGGCGTACGTCAAGCCTTTTACAATCATGCCTATAGCGAGAAGGGCGATCAGGTGGTGCTGGTCGAGGGGCAGGCCGATGCCGTGACCTTTGGCGAGTGGGACATCCCGGCAGTCGCCATCGCTGGGATGCAGGTGGGCGACGAGCTGTTGCAGAGGCTCAAGCAACATCGGCGTGTGTTCGTGGCACTGGATAATGTGCCGGAAACAACAGAAAAAACTCAGTCAATATGTCAGGAACTGGGAGTCATCGCCCATGTGCCAAAGCTGCCCAAGGACATCAAGGACGCGAACGAGTGGTTGGTTAAATTCAAAGCCAACGCCACACACGCCGCCCGTTTTCTCAACGAGGCAACACCCTGGCTCGAAGCCGAGATCAATCGGGTCGACAACCTGACGGGGTTAGCCCGTGAAGATGGCATCCGCGATCTGTTTGGCTATGCCACGCAGCTCGATGCATTCGGCTTGGCGCACTTCAAAGCACAAATGGGCAAAATTGGTATTGGCGCGCGAATGTTCAACGACCTGTTGAAGGTTGTTCAGAACCATCCTGCGAATGATACCGAAGAGGACGATGTAACGGCGATATTGGACGATAGCGTGCCTCTGCTCTCACCCGCTCTCGGTTTTCAGGGCGAAACAGCCTTGGTAACGGTAGCACTCGTGGAACGCACAGGGAAGAACCGCCTGAACATTCAACCCTATCTTGTGACCAACAGCCGCCAACTCATTCGCCTCAAGGATGAACAGATTCTGTCTATCAATGAGCAGGAAGTGGCGCTGCGTCTGATCCCCGACGGTTGCGAGTTTCTGCGTCGCTGGCGCTATGGCGACATTCAACGCTTCTTGCGGGGCGAGACGATCCAGCCCCGTAAAGTCTTTCAGAACGTTCACGACGTGTTCACCCGCTACGTTGATTTCCGCTCTCCCATTGAGAGCAAGATTCTGACCCTCTGGGTCATTGGCACCTACTTCTACACGATGTTCCCGGCCTATCCCTATCTGGCACTCAATGGTCCCAAGAACAGTGGCAAGAGTACGGTGTTGCGGGTTGCCCAACCCCTGGCATTCAACATGATCAACACGAGTGACCCCACAGGAGCCAGTCTCTTTCGTCTGATACACACCACCAATTGCACCGTCGGTATCGATGAAGCCGAACGCTATCACAACCGCGTGATGCTGGAATGCAACAGATCCGGCAGTTGCTCAACAGCGGCTACAAGGCAGGGATGCCTGCCATCCGCGTGACAGGTGATGATCTCAAACCGCAAGCCTTTGATGTTTATTCCCCCAAGATCATCGCCTCGATTGCTGGGCTAGAAGATGTGTTAGCCAGCCGCTGCATTGCTATCCCCATGCGGCGTACTGATCACCCAATGCCCCCCTTTCCCGTGAATTTTGATACGGCATCGTTACGCCATCAGTTGTATGTCTTGAGCCTGACACACTTCCAAACGATTGCTCAAAACTACTTCGAGCGCCCACAGTTACACACGGTTCACAACCGATCGGGTGAACTCTGGTCACCTTTGGTGGCACTCGCCGCCTTCTTTGAAGAACAGGGGCAGGTCACGGATTTATTGCAGGCGATCTCAAAGGCAGCGAGTTGGGACGAACAGGTGAATGGAGGCAAGGCACTATCGGATCGCGAGGAAGCCGTTCTCCAGGCACTGGACTTAATGACCCGTGAACAAACCGAAGTGATCTGGTTACAAGCATCCGCTTTGCGAACGCAGGTGGCTGAACTGATGGGAATGCCCGTTGAGCGAATGGGCGATGCCCAGTGGATTGGACATATCCTCAAACGGCTCCATCTAGTCGATGCTCACCGGCGTAAACGCAGTCCATCTGGCATAACCTATGCCATCCGTCACAACGATGTTCAGGATATGATGCGACGTTACGCCGTATCTCCTGTCAACAATGGAAACGTCCAAGAACTCACGACCTCAGTATAACTTATTGCTTAGCTCGTGAACTCAGCTCGGAAGGGATTACAGCTAATGAATTATCTCTAGGTGTTATCGCTGAAACTGAATTCACTCGCCGTGGTATGATGAACGTGTAAATTCAGTTGTTTCCGATCTCCTAAACCAGATACTTTCTTGACAGGTTTTGTTGCACCTTTGCTAGATGCTTGACGATGTTTTCTCAATGATGTTCACACTGCCGCATATCTGACAAGGTGACTGTGTTAGTTTCTTGTACCACGTGGCAAGTGTAAAAAAATTACAACCACACTTACCGTTTCATTAGTATCATAAAATGGGATATGTGAAGTCGTAGGAAGTCATGCACAATTTCAGAAGGATAAGTTGGCAGTGATTTTACTACAATGAATATCATCCCACTTGCTGGTCGGCAAATCACCCCCATGAACCCAATTGCCTTTTATGATGGTGGTATATCACAACCAAGACCGATGGTTTCGTATCTTGGCTGTGAACCATGTTGCCAAGCGGACGTATCCAAAGGGTACGGTCTATAGCGAGCAAGAATTCGTGATGAGTTTGTATGACCTACGGAGTCAGGCAATGGTTTTTTGGTCTGCTTTTGCACGAAATTGTCTTGCACGAAATGGAAACCTTTACTAAATACACATTCTCCGTTGCCAAGCCTCATTAATTCGGCTTCGGAAAAATCTCTACACTGCACAACAACTATCTCTCCGTGTTGAATGTATGAATTTGTGTTCTTCGATGACCATTTCAATGTCATGAACCGATCCTCTGCAGGATGCCAAACCCTTCAGTATAATGGAACGCATAACAGTATTGGGTAATAAGATGAACGTTGCTTCAATTGTTGTGATCGGGTCTACAACCTCAGATAGGACGCAATTTGTCAAATCTGCCTGTGGAAACAGTCTTCATTCCGGCGATAAGATGGATTACTGTCAAATCGTAATTGACGCAGACTTATCGTTAAATCTCTTCGCTACGTTCAGGCAAAAAAAATTCAACTTTATGTGGGAAATTCTATCTGAGAACGTGCTTGGTTTTGTCGTATTTTGCGAAAGCTTAGGATCGGAATCCCTTGATGAAACTACGAAAACCCTCAATGATCTGCAAACATATGCTCCGAGTTCATCAGTGGTGATCGCTGTGCCATCCCAAGAAATGATGCCCGGTGTACAAACCATCGCTGGCGGTATGCCTGTCATATCCTGTAACATCACAGATTCTGCGAGTGTTAGGACGGTCCTTAGAACATTGCTGAAGAGTCGCCCTCAAGACACCTTGGTCGATCGTATCATCGATAAACTATCCTGAACGCGATTACTCAAAGGTCAGATGACGCTGCATCGCCACCTTAATATTGCAAAACCCGAACATTGCATCATATTCGCCACCATATCTGACCTGCGGTGTCAAAGTGGCAACTACACCCACAACCCTTATTTGGGCTGCAAGCCATATGCGTGACTGAGTACCAATTAACACCATACAAAACTACAGCGAGGACACATCGCCAATATCTGACACCGGAGATGGTTGGTAATTAAGCAGATAGGACACTATTGCCCAATAATACCTCCTTCATTAGACATCTATGTATACTCAAGTAGCAAGCATTCCACAAAATGTATTGAGGTGCATTATGTTGCAGAAAATGAAAGGACTTCTCTTTTTGGGTCTAATACTTATGGCGATAGGAGTCTTAATCGTTCCAGCCTCACTAATAACTAAGTTCGTCCTGATCACGATCATCGCTCTATTGATTAGTGGGATTTCCTCATATGGATTGCTAGAAGCAATTGAAAAGCGTTTCCAACAACATACGAATAATGACGAGCATACCCAACTTCCTTACGATTGATACCAACGATGAACTTTGTGGCGGAACAAACCCCGTCCGGCAATTGGAAATATGGGGCAGTCGATGGCGCACATGACGACCTCGTGATTGCGCTTGCGCTGGCGTGGTCACTCGTCACGGGTGCGGGCAGAGTCGGAAGTGTTTAGGGATATTGTGCTAGATACTTAGGTATTCCGATGGTCGTGTCCTGCCAGAATTTGTAGAGCTTCGGTATGACTCTCGGCAAAAAATACCAATTTACCTGCTTGACGAGCGCGAATGAATGACCGAAAGAGTACCCTAATCAATCTTGATGCCTGAATAATTATGACAATCTTGATGTGGTCTGAACGGAGGTGCGACTCTCCTAGAAATCGAACAAAATAATCAGGAAAATTGGCTGGTATGGGATAATTCTGAAAGTCCATAATCATATCAACATTATGCGTTACACTCTCCGCGAGTTGCTCGCCTTTGGACTGTGCCTCAAGCAACTCACGCCGCTCTATTTCGCCCTCGAATTTCCAAAGCATGACGGTTTTGTCTTCATTAACCCAGTCAACCTGAATACCCATCTCACACCCTTATGCCAGTGCATTAATGTTGACTCCCGTCCCCTAGACTACTGTAGAAATGATTGCTGGTTATTGCATGAGCCATCTGGATAGTTTTAGGATTGGTCAACTGGCTAGGCAAGAAACTCTCCGAGTAGCCAATGGTAATAGTTGGTAATTCTACATATGCTAGAAAGTATTGAATGGGTCAACAGCGCAGGGAAAGATAAAGGATATGACTTCCTATGTGGATTGGGGCAATGTTGAAGAAACCTTGCTGATTATGAAGTTCGATTCAAAATGGACTTATGAGGATTACCGCTCATTAGTTGAGGAGGCACTACAACAATTAGATGACAAAGACCATCCAGTTGATTTGTTTATTGACTTGCAATTTACCTATCGGTTTCCCAAGAATCTCATCCATATTATGAGAGGTTCATCACGCTTTAAACATCCAAATACCCGGAATGTCGTAGTGATTAGTAGCTCAACATTTGTTGCGAAAATGTACATGGTTGTCAAGGGCATTATTCCGAATTTTCAACCGATTAGATTAGCCAAAAATTCTGATGAAGCCTATGCTCATCTTGAGGAAGTAAATCAAACAAAACTAGTGGTTGAGGCGCAGGTGTGAACCAATATCGCTCGTTGAAAAAGTCTGCCTACTATTTCAACAACAGAGTACCTTAAACAATGATTGTAATGAACCATTAAACATATACTTCATACTGTGGTCGACCATCTAAACTTAAAAAATAGCTCAGCTCAACCACCACTTTGGAAAGGCATAGCATGTCACAACCCAAAGATAACGACCACATTGTTTATAAGAAAATCGAACCCAATATCCACTATGCTTAAGGTAATGTCGATTCAATTGAATAATCGAGATAAGATGTCTGTCACGGTTCGTTACCGAGTACTGGTGACTGATTCCGCAAACCGCACAGATGGCAAGCACCTTATTGAGAGAAGCAGTCACGACGCTTGAAGACAAATTAAGACGAAATGGGTTTGCGTAGTAGTATCAAGCAGCTTATTGTATCAAGTCCAACTCAATTTCGTGTGATGAATTAACCAAATTAATAGGGTGGTGGAATAGCACTTTCTGATAGACAGCTTCCTATTGTGGCATATTCATCAGCTTCAACGATGGCGACTTCTATGAATGGTTCAAAGCACCGATTGATTATCGTCCGATGCTCTGCTAGCAATAATTCTGCCCAAACGAGGCATAATTCACCACCGTAACCTGTGATGTGGTAGCAGTAGCCAGCAACCTGGCTATAAAGCATTTCTTCATCACTTATGAACGCATCATCAAGATACTGCTCGAAAGTGCGGGGTTGTATTGCCTCAATCAGCGTGGGTACGTAGAGGATTGCCAATACAAACCCGAAAACAATAAGGAATGCGATCATACCGAACAGGATCATTGTACCGCTTACAGGTGCGCTGGATGCTGTTATTGATTTTTTGCCTTCAAGACGTTTAAGCCATTCTCTGGCTTGAGGGTGGTCAATTTGCTGGAGGACGTAGCGAGCCGTATCGAAGCGTTCTTCCGCGATTAATTTTTGGGCGGTGCGAAACCGACGTTTAAGCGTCTCATTCTCTTGTTCCGACATTGGAAACTCCTGATTGCTCTAAACCATTATAGATGCAATCAGGATGCAACCATGCCAAGAACCATAAAGATTGGATACTGTATTGGGACAAGTGTTTATAAGCAACAAACCCGCTGGTTGAGCGGGTATCGGGAATTCGGTTGAGGTGGGTTTAGTTTTTAGGTTACAGCATCCGGTTCCCTTGTCGTGTCTTTCGTGTTGTACCATTTACCGGACACGAATTTGTGTAACTGTTCGTCTTGGTCGCGGGTTTCATCGAAGTTGGTGCCATCGGGTAGGATGGTGTGTTCATTGAATTTTGCTGTCTCTAGATTCTCTCCATATAAGTTCGCATTTGTCAAATTTGCGCCGTGTAACTTTACATCTGATAAGTTCTGATACTCTAATCCCGCATAGAGTAAGTTAGCCAAACTTAAGTCAGCACTCGGTAAGTTTGCGCCAAAAAAATTGCATCTGTCTAATCTCGCTCCAATTAAGTTAGCGCCCTCAAGATTCACGAATCGCAAGCTAGCACCAGACAACTTCGCCTCTGCCAAGTTCCCAGATTTTAGTAATCCATTTTGACCCATCAACCACTCCCGTTTATACATTTGACTCATAGCATCTAAAGCCTTCTCATTCGACAAACTGCCCGCATCCATCACGAGCTGTTGCTTTAAATCTTCTTCAGCATCCCGCTTCCGCTCAATCTCCCGCCCTTGATGTCGTCGCCGTTCATCGCGCTCATCCCACAAGCGCAGAATAAACACCGTCACCGCAATGCTCACCGCTTCCGTATACAAGTTCGTCGTCGGGTAGCCGGTGTCGTTCACAAACAGCTGAAAGCCCAACCCAATCAACACGCCCGTCACAAACACACCTGCCAACAATTGGTAGAAGAACGTGTGTTGTCGCTGAATGGTGCGAATGTCGTTTAATCGCTCGGTGAAGGTGTTGGTGGTCATGACTGCCTCCTGATGTCTGCGTTCTTACTTACCACTGTAACATAGGTGGTCAGGTGTACTGTGCCTTTTCCCGTTGGTTAGTCGTCCTCCTTCTTATCTTGTGCCTTCACCCAGTCAGGTTACCATTCACCAGACACGAATTTGTGTAATTGTTCGTCTTGGTCGCGGGACGGGTCGAAGGGTGTTGCTTCAACCAACGCGAGTGCTTTGAAGGTCTGGGTAAGTTGTATCGATCGAGCTGTGCGTTTCGTGCAATCTCGGTTTGAAGCCTGCTCCAGCAATCGAGTTTTGTTGCATTGCAGTATGTTGTTGCTTGTTCATGTAGTAACAGGTCACGCCATTTGAAAGAGAGATATCTCGAATCTAATCCTAACGGACTCTGTTGTATACTATTATTATACACTCGTTAACCAAAACCTAAATAATCTTGAACGTTAGGGCAAAAGTTTTTTTTGAAAAGGCTAAGTTATGATAATTGCTGTGTCACGTATTCTGGTTTGGTGCTTCCTTTTATTGGTCTTGATCGTCAGCATTCCAATGACTTCTGCTCAAGATCCTACGCCGACACCCAGCTTTTCGCCAACGATGACGTCGGCCGTCTCTGAGACCCCGTTACCCACTTCGGAGCATTCTCAGACTCCGCTACCCACAGCAACGTTGGAGCTTCCCTCACTGTCACCCACAGACTCACCAACTATTCCGGTGAATGTGTCTCCTACCCAACCTATTGTGCCAACGCATACAGATACGCCAATTCTTTCGACCGACACACCGGTTGCTGAAGTTACTGACGATCCCGCCATATCGGACACACCTACTCAAACTGCGAGCTTCGCTCCATCACCAACCATGAATGCGATTTCGGGAACCACCGCAACATTGATGCCGACAGACACTTCAACAATGCCGCAACCCGAATGGTCATTGCTATTTGCTGACAATTTCGATAGTGGAGACACCTCGGCTTGGCAATATGGTAGCGGCTGGGGTTTCTTACCGGAAGCGACTGGGCAGGCTCTCCGTGTTTACAACAGTGCCGAACCTGTCACCTTCACAGGCGGCAATTTCAGTGATGTCCGAGTGGATGCGGAATTTATCGTCGACCATGGGACAGCCCAAATGCATGTGCGCCAGAGTGCGGCAGGACGCTATACGGCTACATTGGATAACCTTGGAAATGCAGCAGTATACCGTAATGAGGTATTGGTACAATCAACTTCCATTACACTCGGTTTGCCTGAACAAGGTCATCAACTCCGCCTTATTGTTTTAGGCGACACGTTGCGGGTGACTGTTGATGATATTGAAGTTATGGTGTTTGTTGATCCGACCCCATTGCCCGCTGGGGAGATTGCCATTTCGGCATCCTTTGACCCACTTGCCAACAATTCAACACCCATACCGCCTGTCAACACCGTCGTTGTCGATGATGTAGCAATTTGGTTACCTCTTGTTTCGGCTTCAACACCCAGCCCAACGGCTATGGAGACAGTCGGTCCAACTGACACTATGCTACTCACCGATACTGCGAGCCCAACACAGGCTGAACCTGTGGCAGCAGTAGCAGCGGTGCAGTTGTTCATTACAGACGATATTTCCATAACCGATCCAACAGCCCAACCCTTTTTAGAAGCCGCCACGACTCATATCGCTATGGTCGGTTTTTTTGATGAAATCAATAAACCCAATCAAACTGACATATTGATTTTCAATCCAGACGAGACAACTCCTGGAGCCGGAGAAAATTCGATCGACCCACAGCTGATCAATGTCACGAATACCATCAACGAAAACGAAATCCATCCCACCATCTCGCCCGACGGACAATGGTTAGCCTACACACTATTAGGTAGCCCAAACCAGATTGTCGTGATTTCTGCTAACGACCCAACCCAAAGGTACATCCTAGGTGAAGGACAGTTGCCCAGTTGGTCGCCTGATGGATCTCAACTGGCATTCGTTATTGCGGATGGTGATGCAGACGTTTTCGTTGCCGACTTTATTTCATTTCCATCTCCCAGTTTGGGAACTCCCATTCAAGTGACATCCTCGCCCATAACCGTGTTAATAGAAAGACCCTCTTGGTCGCCTGACGGCACACAACTCGTTATTCACGACAGGCATTTAGGCAATCTCAATCTCATTGATGTAACCTCGCCTCCCTATACTCCTACTCTGCTCATCGAGCTTATATATGGATATCAGAACCGTTCTGTTGAGTGGTCTAAATCATCCGCCATCAACCAGATTGCATTCTATACATCCCTCAGTCAATTTCCTTACGACATATACACAATCGTGCCTAATCCGGCGAATCCAAGCCCAACGCTCCTGCAAACGACGGATCCACAAAGTGAGGTTCGATTAGATTGGGCACCACCGCTAGCGGAAACAGCCAACGGCGCACAATTGATATATGCGGCAGTAGGGAGTTCTTCAATTCGACGCATTGATGTCCCAAACAACTCCCCAGAAACTGTCTATGAAGTGTCGGGTAAGGCAGTCGGTAGCATTATCAGTTGGTCACGCGCCTTTAAGCCACTTGAGACCTGTCCTGTAGCTATCTCGTCTAGTTCTGCAGTCAATGGTAATGGGTGTCCAACTGAAACACCGACTCCTACTAATACACCTATTGGATCGATTTGTCTAGCAACTATCTCTACTAGTTCTTCTATCAATTTGCGCTCAGGCCCGAGTGTACAAAACCAAATCATTGTAACGCTTACAAATGGGCAATCAGTCAATATTTTAGGGCAATTTGGTAATTGGTTCTATGTTGAACTAGAGAATATGGAGGTAGGTTGGATAGGATTGCCACAAGTTTTAGTTATAAGTGAAGATTGTGTAACCATTCCATCTGTTGATGAAAATGGGAATCCAATTATGGCGATTTATGACTTTGAACTTCAAGCACCTCCGGTTGCATGGAGGCAACCTCCACCCGGTTATTGTACTGGAGATAGTGATATTGAGAATTTCACTAATTGTGCAAGGGTTGTCTATTATTGGTATTACTTTGGCTTTATTGAAGCTATTGGAAGACCACCTAATGTCAGTGATATGTTAGGAGCAATATATAGAACTGAGCTAGGTACAGTTACGCTGCTTTCAAATGGTTACAACAACTTTGCTTCCTCATCGAGTAGTTCAATTGCACAAGAAGCACACCGTAACAATTTTTGGAGTGTCGTCTATACACAAATACCAAGTTGTGCAGATGTCAATCAAGCATGCGACCCATTTTTAACAGCCGAAGAAATCACCGAACATTATCTAGTACAAGTCCAGTCTTGGTACCAACTCGCACTTTTTGGTAGCCCGAATATTAGTAAGCTTAATGAAGATCTAATTGAGCTCGGGAGAGCATTTACAAGTGTTGGCTTAAACGCGGTGAGTCAACGTTGGCTAATTACTGATCGTCCAAGACAGTGGGGCAACTATGGATATAGTTTGCCAGGTTATGATGCCATTGTAAGCGACCCAAGTAAAGCGAATCTGGTTGCCTATTGCCAAACCATTCATATGTTTATTGATGGAGATGGAGATCCCAATAATCAACTAGATCCAAATGTAGATTTTTGGTCTGACTATCGGTTTGTCATTATTACTGCTACGTCGTTAGGTTTTAATACCTCTACATACAACCATAAAGTTCACCCACGCCCACCTTGGTTAGACCAGCAAATCCAAGTTGAAGGGGAACAGGTGTATTATCGAAATACTATTTTAAGAAGAGTTGCACTGCAATGCACGTAAGAAGCATTTTCATTACTTAGATCAAAGAGGAAGAAATCATGAGTCAATTAGTGATTAGAATCATTGTCTTATTGAGTCTAAGTATGATTCTTATACGCCTAGATGCACAATCAAGCCCTGTAGATACCGATGAAGTTATCATCTATACAAAAGATATTGGTCCGTCACGAGAATGGATCAGATACACAGCCACTAGCAATCAAGTTTATAGTATCCCAACAGACAAATGCAGTAGTCTATCCCCAAGTGGTGTTTATATTGCTCAAACATCTTTAGATACTCAAAATAATGATTTAGTCATTATTCAACTAGATACCCAAGCCACTATTGTGCAATCTTCTTGGGATACTGGATGGGAACCATGTGGACAATTTTGGATAAACGATGAAGCCATTGGCATTCAAAAGAAAGACAATATTGATGAGTTTTTTGCTTTTGATCTCGTCAATGGTTCATTGGTTAGTGCTAGTTACCCCTCAGTACCTCCCCAATATCCCCCACTTCCAGACTGGATTTCCAACATTGCTGAGAATTATATTCTTCCATCACCTGATGAAAATATCTATCTCTACGAAAGATGTACAGGGCAAGTGTTAACTCCAGATGGTAATCACTGTCAGATACCAACTGATTTCGTCATTTACAATGATGCACAGGCGTCAGTTGTTCACCTTCTAGAAAATCCGAGTCCTGATTTGATTCGTGGCAATGATAGTCTTGGGAATAGAATATATTCGGAAGGGGCAAAATGGTCTCCTTTAGGGCAACACTTGGCTTTTATTCGATATCGAGATTGCGCGTTTTGTTTTTTCGACCTAAGTATATATAGTCTTAGTTCTCAACAATATCTTAATACTGATTGGCTAAATGCCGAATTAGATTATGTAAAACCGCTGAAATGGTCGCCAAATAGTCAATTTGTAGCAATGTGGATTGTTGGAAGGCTTGAGGAAGAAGTACAAGTCGGGGATGACCCCTTCACGCGACGAACGTTAGTTTTCTACGATGTAACGACAGAATCCTATACCATTACAGACCAATCCTTTGATATTGAGCGATTTGGAAATACAGGGTTTTGGTCACCTAGCTCTGATGGTTATATTTTCACAGACATTTATGGCACCCTGTTTCATGTCGATGTGTCTACAGGTCAGTCAACACAGATTGACAATAACGTAGTGAGGCTTGTTGCATGGAGACTTGATAATCTTCCTCATCAGAATTGCAATCTTGACCCGAATTATAGTGCTTCTATCACAAACTATACGTTGGTAAATGCAGATACCGATCAAGACATTCGCACACTCGATCATACCATCACAGAGACCATCGACTTCAGTGCGATAGGTACCCAGAACATCAACATCCGCGCGAACACCAATCCAGCGACTGTTGGTAGTGTAGTCTTCGGCTTGGATGGTGATCCGAGCTATCGAACGGAGAATGGTGCGCCCTATGCGCTTGCTAGCAACATCAACGCAGACTACCTTCCATGGACACCCTCTATCGGGACGCACACCTTGACAGCCACACCCTACTCAGGTCCAGACGGAACTGGAACAGCGTGTACACTCTTAACGCTCAATTTCGACGTTATTGACTCTGGCGCATCGAGTAATCTCATTACTAACATCAACGCCAACAGCCTCGACCCCAATGATGTCTACGAAGTGGATATGCTGGCAGTGGGTGAAGAGGTGTTCATCGACACAACGTTTACGTTTTTGAGCGCACCGAGTACCTTGCTCGGACAAGAGTTTATTCGCACCGCAAACGATGATAAAGAAGCTCCTGCTGGCGACTTCTTGAGCTTTACGTTAACCGCAGATGCCACGGTTTATATTTTATTTGACGCCCGCCATTCCATTCCGCAATGGATGGTGAATGAGGGTTGGGTTGATACCGGATTAATCGTTGATGCAACGGATGCACAAGCGAGTGGGCATCAAGAACGCAATGTCTATTCGAAAACATTCAGTGCGGGTCTGGTTACTTTAGGAGCTAGCGAAGCCGGATTCTTCAGTACGATGTACAGCGTTGTTGCGGTTCCAGCGAGTGCACCCACACCTCTCATCACGACTGTGAGTGCCAATAGTTTAGATCCTAATGATATGTATACGACGAGTACATTACAAGTTGGGACAGACGTGTTCATTGATCGAAACTATACATGGCTGAGTGCGCCGTCGAGCCTGCTGAGTCAAGAGTTCATTCAAACCGCGCTGGACGACAAAGAAGCACCCGCTGGAGATTTTCTCACTTTCACGCTAACCGCGGATGCCACAGTTTATGTCTTATTTGATAGTCGCCATTCCATTCCGCAATGGATGGTGAATGAGGGTTGGGTTGATACCGGGCTACTCGCCGATGCGACAGACGGACAGTCGAGTGGACATCAAGAACGTAACATTTATTCTAGGGCATTCAGCGCGGGTCAAGTGACCTTGGGAGCCAGTGAAGCCGGATTCTTTAGTGTGATGTATTCGGTTGTGGCGATTCCGAGCACACCATCAGGTCCACTCATCACGAATGTGAGTGCCAACAGTGTAACTCCCACCGACGTATATGAAATTGATACTCTGGCGGTTGGTGAGGAAGTCTTTATCGATCGGAATTACACTTGGCTCAGTATGCCGCCAAATTTGCTCGGACAGGACTTCATTCGAGCGGCGAATGATGATAAGGTCGCACCCGCTGGCGACTTCTTGAGCTTTACGTTAACCGCAGATGCCACAGTTTATATCTTGTTTGACACCCGTCATTCCATCCCGCAATGGATGGTGAATGAGAGTTGGGTTGATACCGGGCTACTCGCCGATGCGACAGATGGTCAATCAAGCGGACATCAGGAACGTCGAGTTTATACGAAAACATTCAGCGCGGGGCAAGTGACCTTGGGTGCGAGTGAAGCGGGTGCGTCGAGTGTGATGTACACAGTGGTCGCGGTTCCGCAGTAATCTCTACTTGCGACCCACAAATCTGATTCTACCTGTATGGATGATTGCGTTGGAGCATTCAACACGGTTTTCCGTTTGAACGAAGCGAACATCCCGATATGTACCAAAAAACCGCCTTGCATGGCGGTTGCGATTGGGTAGTTGGGTTGGACAGACAAGATTAGTTCGGAATGTCTACCTTTTTGAATATGCCAAGATAACCTTATTTAGTTGCATCGACGATATGTGTGATGTCGTCAGCCTCTGCCTTCTCCCGTTTCGAGAGGAAGATGAAGGGCACAGCAACCACCTGAATGCCTGCACCAAATACTAAAGATGTTGAATAATTCCACACATCCGCTGCTCGCCCTAATGTGGGTTGGATGACCACACCGCCACTAGATGCCATCAAGGCATCAAAGGACAAGACAGTGGCACGCTGTTTCGAGGGAATCAAGCCATTGAGATAGGCTTGACGGATCGGCGTACTCGCGGAAAACATCAACGCCCAAATTGCCATCAATAGGACGGCTACCCAGAAATTATCTGTCAGCCCTATACCGAGAAGTATCACAACCGAAAAAATGGCGGTCAGAAGCAAAATGGTGGTTTTCTTACTAAAGAATTTACGAACAATCGGAACACTGATGCCACCCGCAATTTGTGCGCCAGCCACTATCGCTGCCGTCAGACCTGCAATCCCATAAGCGGTCTCATCACCATAGAGTTCAAGCATATAAGGTTGCATAGCATAAAATACATAAATCCCTACCCCAGCAGAAAAGGGCGCCGCCAACATCAGCCATCGAACGGGTCGTTGTCCCAAACCAAATTCGACCGACTCATGTAATATGCGTCGCATCTCACGAATCGGGTTTGCATCTTCTGCGGCTTTGAAACCCAAATCCCTCATATAGATGAAAGCCACAACAAAAGTGATGCCTAAGATAACAGCGCGCAAGATGTAAGGCACACTCAAGTTGGACAATTGAGCAATATAGCCACCTGCGACTGAACCGGATAACATCGCGATTCCCATGATCATCTGCCCTTTGGCAAACACCGGGTCTAAATCGCCTTCATAACCCGTATGTTCAAGCGCATCGACCAACCAAGCTTCTGTCGCACCGGTGAAAAAGGTGAAGCCCAATCCGAGAAAGATGGATGAGCCAGCCCAAATCCATAAGGGAGCTCGAATCTCCCAAGCCAGAAGATACAAAATCGTCGACACAGCCAGAACCACCGTGCCGAGCAAAAACGATGTGCGCCGTCCTCTCACGTCGGCGACGACACCTGTGGGAACTTCAAAAACCATCTGTCCAACGGTGAAAAAGGCATTCGCCAGAAAGGCTTCGGTATTCGACAGCCCAGCATCCAAGAGGAAGAGGGTGTTCACGCCCCAGATAAATGATGCTGCCAAAGTGGTTAAGAGCATCAAGCTCAAATAAACCCGTTGGATATGTTGTGGACTGTCTGTTCGATTATTCATTGATTCTCGCTTTTTAGAGGGACTCATTGCTCCCTTTTCCTACCTGTGCAAAGAGCTTAACGCATAATTCTTGATTTCTGAAATTTAGGGTAAGGAAAGTTGGTTTTTTTAAGTCATTGTCGAACAAGTTGATGTGATGCTGCCGATTCATTTGCTAGAATTAAAGTAATCGTAATTATTTTGCAGTTCCACGTGTTTCAAAATCACCCTTAAAGGCGTGTGGATGATGACTCCTCGACAACGCGATGTTTACCGATTCATCAAGGCATTCATCAAAGAACATGGTTACGCGCCCCACATAAAGGATATTGGCAATGAACTGGGTGTTTCAGCTTCGACTGCGCATCATCATGTAAATTGGTTGGTTACATACGGATATATCGTTCGTGAACGGTACAAAACAGCTGGGATTCGACTGCCGGACAGTGAGGAGGCTGGAACATGACCCAATACGTCATCAGTTACAAAGCCGGTGGTCAACCGCATTGGATTATCGGACGCAAACACTGCACAAGTTTGGAAAAGGCGAGGGAAGCCTTGAATGATTACAAGGCGAAACAACCCAACAGTGTGTTAATAAATTTGCTTATGACTTTGCGGTATTACCAAAACGGATGCTTAAAGTGTACGTCCGAGAACACCCTTCGTACGGCCATTCAACCAATGAGCTGAAAGTTTTCCATCACTGTGGGTAAATATCTCCCAAGTGTTTTTTCATTACTGAGAAACAAAACTTGTCATGATTTACTCATAACTTACCTACGAATATGATGAGAAGTTGGTATATCGGCTGTATCGACAAATCACTGGTCGACGATCGTCGGCATCGTTTGGTTATCTAAGACAGATGCAAATAATCGTCGCTTGCGGTCTTCTATCACTGCGTGTAGATCGTCTAAATCAGTTGGTTCGGCGTTGTTAGTAGAATACAGGTAGTTCTCTGCCATGGTCGTTATAACTTCGTGCATAGCTTCTACCAGACCAGTACGCACAATCGGATATAGCTCATGATTCTTGAAATACGTTCCCGTGACTTTGGTTGGATCTGTTAAATCAAAAATTCCCGATACAACACTTAGAAACCCGTCGATATACTTCTCAGGATTGTTTATGAGCTTCTCAATCATAGACTCGTCAGCTGACTGCATCCTTGAAAATGTAACCTTCGCGGCTTCGCTGTCAATTGCCACAATGTCTTCTCCGGAAAGCATGACATTACCCAAATTCCCTCTTGCAAAATAGAGAATGCGATCATTGTTACCCATCAAAGCATCTGTGACAATCATAGTTACTAGCTGACGTTGAAAGATAGGATTCTCAAAACGAATCATGAGCTTCTGAACACGATGCTGCATCTTCCAATCACCGGGTTCATCGTCTTGTATTGCTGTGTTCGTAAGCAATTGGTGTAGGCTGTGTCCTTTAACCGTTTCCATTACACGTAGAAACTTCAACGGCTTTGCTTCGTGACTGTCTATGTCTGTATGAACTAGGCCAATAGGTGTTTCATGTTTTTCAGAAGCCTTAATTATATCTCTCTGTTCACTTGAATTGGTTTTGACGATTCTAGCATGGGGAACCAATACACTTGCATCGTGTAGCATCTCGTCAGCAAGCTCAACCACGTCTCTATTGGCTTCATATTCAGGTTTGACTACGACTTCCTCTACTTCCCCTCCTTGACTTTGAAAGAAGTACACACCTCCGCTCACACCTTCGTCTGATTTTTTTACTGCCGTCGTATATTTCCTCCAGCGTTTATTCTTTAACGGTTTGTCAAACACTGTTGCCGGATAGCGTTGTACAGTCAAATTTTGAGTAGAATCCGTCGTTTTTCGACTAAGGTTGAGCAAGTTTAGTACGGCTTGATTGCCAATCGTCCGTTGGAGATGCATCACTAATTCAGGTGTCAGTGTCTCCTGGTCACTATTTTCGAGCACCTGTTCCATACGTTGCGAACGAGGCTGTTGCTTAGCGCTTCCGGATTCCGTTTTAGGCGTTGACGATGCTGGCTTTCTCTTTCTGGGAGTAAAATCAGCCATGATAAGCCCTTTTTATTATTCACTTATACTATATCTGACCATAGAACTCTCTTCAAATTCAGGGACATTTATTGGGCGGCAACGCAATCCATTTTCTCGCATGTTCTATCTATAGTCACAATTACACCCGAATTCCTCAGGCTTCTCGTGCGGTGAACCATTCATGGGTTGTGTCGTCGGGCGACTCCAATAGGTCCGCTGTCTATAGTTGCGTCGTTCTACATTCCGTCGTGCCGATACTGGAGAGTTGCAATCCACAAATCGCGTTACGGCTTATCTCGAGTTTTCACCCAATTGAGATGGCGTTCGCCCGACACTTCTGAGTGTAGTTGGCTACCTTGCAACCGAATCTTATGCTTGTAGTGTACCAACTGTGATCATCGTGATGACAGCTATCAAAACGAAGACTAGTATTAGGCGATCGTGCAATCTAAGAGAATGTCCTTTGTTGAGAGACGCTACCAGTTGATGTTCCTGTGCTTTACGTAACTTTTCTGCCCGATAGAGTTTGTCGAGTTCATAGTCATTTGAGCTGTACATGAGTTGTGTCCTCTCGGTTTGGTAGTTTGGTGAAAATTGAAGATGATTACAGCATGCGTCATTGGAGGAACAGAGTCACCCGCCCTCAGGGCGGGAGAGGGGGCGGAGACGTGGAACAAGGAGTGAACGTAGCTAGGTTTGGCACCACCAACGAGCCACGTCTCGCATATGGTATAGTATGGACATTCACTTAACGTCAATCGTCAACGCGATACGAAACAATGGATACCATATAATTGGGTATGAGCCATGGCATATGATGAGCCTCCATCGAGTCAATTGCTGGTTGAGCCGCTCTCGGAGCGAGAACAAGACATCATTCGTGGGATCAGTGAGGGATTATCAAACGCCGACCTTGCAGAACGCCTTTTTCTTGCACCTAGCACGGTCAAATGGTATATCCGTCAACTTAATCAGAAATTGTACACGAGTAACCGAAAGGATATTGTCAGACGCACACATGAACTTGGCTTGCTAGAAT
>JANQRM010000213.1 GCA_028284565.1 Anaerolineae bacterium
CGCCCCGTAAAGCCCCCTTTTGCTGTATGCGTATGTACTACATCGGGCTTCATCTCGCGCATGAGTCGCCATAATCGCCAAATCGTCTTGAGGTCGCGGATTGGATGTATTTGCCGTCCAAGTTCGGCGATGATATGCGGTTCGACACCCTGTTCTCGTGCAAAGTAAATCATGTCACCTTCGTTTTCGTCAACTTGTCCACACACCAGCGTACTCTCGTACTCCGGGGCATCCAGCTTTTGTGTAAGCAAGGTCACATGAATCGCAGGTCCACCGATATTGAGGCGGGCAATAATCCGCATAATCCGAATGGGACGTTGGGGGTCAGTCATAGAGAGTCCGTCATGTTGTCAATCTCACACGCATGGTAAACGGTAAATCACTCAATTGACAAGCGTTGCATCTTAAGGTTCGTTCTATTTGATTATCTACCAAACCGATAGAATATTGCTATAGTTAGACTATTGATTGAGTATGGGACAGAAAGGTTTCTAATGCACATCACCCGGTGTTTATTTCTGCTGTTTAGTTTATTGATGTTGCCGCTGATGGTCTTTGCACAGGGCGCACCTGACCAGATTAACTCTGCCTTGAGTGACCTCAGTTCACGAGTTGGAGTAACGCTAAGTCTAGGTGATTTACAAAGCTGGTTTTGGGAACAGGATACCTATGACAATACGGCACTGGGTTGTCCGACTGTCACGGGTGAACGTCTCGATACCATTGGCTATCGATTCGTTTTGACCTATGGCGGAATTGAATACGATTATCGGGTGTCGGGGGATAGTACAATTTTCTTCCTCTGTGGCACGAGTGACCCTAATGCACCGACTCTAGTGGCACCATTAGATGAACAATACTCGAATCCGCTGTGTCCACCCCCAGAAGAAGCACCCTTCATGCGCTCACAATTGACGAACGAGATTCAAGGGCGTGTGCCACCCACGTCCGTGAGCAATGTACGCGCAGAACCGGGCATTAATGTTGGACAAATCGGACAAATCCCCGGCGGTGCAGTCTTTAATGTCCAAAGTGGACCGAATTGCACGGATGACATCCTCTGGTGGCAGGTCAATTATGATGGGCTGGTGGGCTGGATTGCGGAAGGTGAAGCAGGCGAATACTTTGTCGAACCCTTCCCGTCTATGACCTTAGCTAGCCGTGAATCCATCACCCTCCAAAATGTGCTAGCCCTTCGCGAACTCGGACGCATTCAAGGTAACTTCAATCCAGCAGTGGCGTGGTCTCCCGATGGCACCCAATTCGTCTTGCCCGGTGCAATTGGGTCAGATAGTGTCTGGATTTATGAAACGGAAACGCTTCAAAATGGCCCTCGCATTATCCCCGACGATGAGCGCATGGTCAGTATAGCCTTTGGTCCAAGGGGGGAACGGGTACTCGTTGGAACATCGACAGGCGAAGCACACCTCATCAACCTCAATCCCGATGCACCCTTTGCTGAAGCTCTCTTCTTGAATACACACGAGCGTGATTTATTTGGCGTGGCGATGCATCCGAGTGGCAATTTGATGGCAACGGCAGGCTTCAACGCGGCAACGAATGTTCAAGTCGATAAAACCTTTGCCATCTTAATTTGGGATATTGAACGTGTCGAGCAAACTGCCGTACTCAGTGGGCATGGCGATATTGTCAATGAACTCGTCTTTAGTCCCGATGGCAGTCGGCTAGCTTCAGCCAGTAATGATGGAACCGTGCGCTTGTGGGATGTCGCAACCGGAGCCTCCGCAGGTGTGTTGGATGCGGTTTCGGCAGTCGTCAATCTTGCGTATAGCCCCAACGGACAATTCCTCGCCTACAGTGAAGGTGGCAATATCACGCTTGTCGAAGTCGCTACCCAACAGGCGACCCAATTACCCATTCGTGGGCAAGGACTCGCCTTTAGCCCTGATGGTCAGTTGCTCTTTGCAGGTGGATTAGACGGCTTGGTCAATGTGGTGGATATGACGAACCGTCAAATCATTCACAGCCTGCCGACCATTGAAGACATTCGTGATATTACGGTCAGTCCTGATGGCACGCTCATCACTGTCGCACATGGTAACAAAATTGTGCAGTTCTTGGGGGTTGGCTTGGCATCTGGCTAATCCATATATATCGTAATTACTCAAAAGGGGCGTGTCGATGCGGATACGTCCTTTTTGTTTGGGAATCAAACTACTACTGATTCCACTTGTGATATAGTTGAATGCAAGTGCGATTGAAAGGGACAATGGGATGAAAATGAGTCGATTGTTGCTTATCGTTGTCTGGTTGATTATTCCGATGATCACTGCTCAATCACCCGATTCAATTACCGTGACGCGCAATATTCCTTATACAATCCCGCTTGCTGATAGGTCAGAAGAACGTCTTCTTGATGTCTTTGCACCAGAGCAAGCTGATAATTTACCCGTTGTTGTCATCTTGCATGGCAGTGGTGGTTCCAAGAATACGAATCCTTATCCAGAACTAAGCCAAGCTATTGCAGAACGGGGTGCGGTTGTCTTCAACGCCAATATTTCCCAACAACACGGGGCATCCCTCTATAGTGAAGATGACAACGGCGTAGGGATTCGACGTTATATTGAAGAAGCTACCTGTGCGCTTCGGTATGCTCAAGCCAATGCGAGTGAATACGGGGGCAATGGTGAACATCTCATCGTCTTCGGTCACTCCGGCGGTGGTTATGCAGGGCTATGGGTTTCCTTGGTGAACGATGATGTTGCCCAAGTGTGGGACACATTCGCCGA
>JANQRM010000471.1 GCA_028284565.1 Anaerolineae bacterium
TTGGCGAGTGAATTGAGTCCGATGTCGCGCAAGACATTATTGACAGGACCAAAGAGGGGATTCAGCATCAGGCTCCAGAGGTAGCCCACAACAATCGGACTGATTAAATAAGGTATGGTAAAGATGGTTCGGAAGAAACGTTTCCCAAAACGTGGGCGATGAAGCAAAACAGCAAATAACAGCCCCAGCGTATTTTGAATCAACATCGTGCCAATAAAAAAATAGACATTATGCAAAAAGGCGCGAGGCAGTTGTTCATTAATGGGGTAGCGGGTGAAGAGTTGCTCAAAGTTTTGTAAGCCGACAAACTCCCCTCTTACCAGCCCATTAAACTCATAGGTACTGAAGATTAGGGACTGAACTAAGGGGTAAATCATAAAGATGGAATAGAGCAGTAGGGCAGGACATATAAACAAGAAGATGGTGAGACGTGAGGGCATTAAATTGCTTCTCACAGATTGGGGCTTCTGCTTTTGGCGACCTCGTATAGCTGTCATCACTCAACCCCGTAATTTGCATAGGCGAAGAGATTAAATGGCGAGATATAGTAAAGGGTAGACATTACCGTCTACCCTCTACACCGTTATCTATTATTTGTGTTTACCCATCGGCATTTGCTGGGACAAACCATTGTGCAATGCCCATTTGGAGTGCGTCGGCAACTTCTTCCGGGCTAACTTCACCGAGATACATCCGCTGGATTTCATTACCAAGCACCGTTGACCCGGATGGATCACCATAGCGAAATTCCACAAGTGTTAGGTAGGAGGCTGGATTTTCTGCCATGCCTTCCGCAAATTCTGCTAGCAAGGGTTCGTTCGGTGTAACACCTGTAACAGGTGAAATTTGTTTGATTTTGTCGCTGAAGAGTTGACCAAATTCCGGTGTTCCCATCCATTCAACGAGTGTCATTGCCGCTTCTGGTGCGTCCGTCATTGCGTTCACACCATATGACCCATCCATCCAAGACGGAACAAGCGAACCAGTAAGGGAATCGGGTGGGGGTGGGATCATGAACATGCCGACCTCAATATCTGGCGCTTCATTTTGCCAGAATCCGATTTCAAATGAACCACCAATAAAGATGCCAGACAACTCACTGATGAACAACGTCCGCGCATCGTTATAGCCTACACCCACGACATCGAGTGGTAAGTAGGGTTGCAGGTCTTGCAAGACGGCAATTGAGGCAACATAGTTTTCATCGGTGAAGTCGGTTTCGCCAGCTAAGATAGCGGCTTGGAATTCAGGTCCACCGTAACGGGGTGCGGCAACCGTATCGTGCAAAATCGGTAGCATCCATGTATCAAGAGCCGGATTGCCGATGGGGATAAACCCTGCTTCCGCGAGCGCATCTAGCGTTGCGATAAGCTCATCCCATGTTGTGGGTTCGCTCAGTCCGAGTTCGTCAAATACGCCAACATTATAAAATGCTCCTAAGGCTTGTACACCAAAGGGAACACCATAAATGCGTCCATCTTCCCGCCCGGTTGCGCCCTTCAAGATCAAATCGGTGAAGTTTTCTAAGGAGCTAATGTCACCATCGAGGGGCATCAATTGTCCAGCTTCAATTAAGGGTTGAACTCCACCATAGGCACGTAGTTGAACCACATCGGGTCCACCTTCACCCGTCAAGCCAGTCGCAAGAATATTGTTGTATTCGGTATTTACGAAAGGAACAAATTCTACTGTGATGCCCGGATTGGCTTCTTCAAACACGTCAAAAATTTCATTATAGGCATCTTCATCTTCAGTTCGCCATGACCACACGGTGACAGTCACATCATCCTGTGCAAAGCCAACACTACTCAACATAAATAGTGTAATGATCAGCATGGATAACAATGTTTTTTGTCTGTTCATCTACTTAGTCTCCTTTTGAGAAATAAGACGTTCATTGGGAGTGTAACATTTTGAATATTACACTGCAACGAAAGCGCAACATCACTCATAAACAGACTATCTTGCTCTTTGCAAAGCGGCCTCGAATCTGTATTCTCCTGCTTATGACTTTTCGACTGCCGACGACAATTAACCATCAACAAGCGGTTGAGATACTGCATGAGATTGAACAACGCTTCCCTGTGAATGACCTGTATTTTGGCGAGGTGCAAGCATGGGCATTCATACGGATTCAATTGTGGCATCAGCTGAAGAATCCGACTCTGCCGATCTTAGGCTGGGAGTCGAAAACAGATACACTGAATTCACCCTCGCGCTGGACGAACTTCAAGACCTTTGGACGACGTTTGCAAGCCTATCTGCCAACAAGGTGGGCGATGCGCCAGTCGATGAGTCAATTGCCAGAGGCGAGAGTCGATACACTCATCTACGCAACGCATTCGTATTATACGGACTTCATTGGCGACCAAGCCTATCATCGCATCCTTGACCCTTTGATGTATTTACTCCCCGATAAAACCCTGAAATTTGAACTGCAACCCGAGGCTCCATTGAATCAGGTGCATCCGTCTGTTTATTTGCAGTTGGATGATTTCCGTGCGCGACGGGGATTTATGGAGTTGTTGCCGTTTGGGAGCGATGAACAGATGATTGAGGGCTTGGATGATTTCCGTGCGTTGGTTCAAGAACTGACAGGACGGGATTGGATACGCGAACATTATTGGCGACATTTCTTCTTGGATGTGCTGGCGTATGCCGAGCGATTCTCACAGGTGTTGAACAAGTTCCGTCCGAAAGCCCTATTCATGACGAATTACTATGGCATGGTGCAGATGGCGTTGTTGTGGGCGGCGAACCGTATGGGCATCACGACGGTGGATGTACAGCATGGGAAGCAGGGGCAGTATCACGGAGCCTATACGCATTGGAGTCAGATTCCAGCCGGGGGGTATGAG
>JANQRM010000228.1 GCA_028284565.1 Anaerolineae bacterium
GGGTTAGCCATGTATCGCGCCTTTCAGCACCTTGTTGACGGCGTGGTAATAGTCGTCCCATTCTTGACGTTCGGTTTCGAGGGAGGCGTCACCTTTGTCCGTCAATTTGTAGTAACGGCGAGTGCGCCCATTTTCCTTCTCTTTGTACGCCGTAATCATGCCCTGCTTTTCCAGATTGTGCAGGGTGGGATAGAGCGTTCCCTCTTTGAAGTCCAAGACTCCACCCGATTGCTCTTTGATGTGCTTGGCGATGCGATAGCCATGATGCGGACCACTCGTCAATAAATGCAAAATGAGAAGGGGTAAACTGCCTTTGAGATTCATAGTCACTCCGATGTATCCTGTTTCGATGTATCTCTATCATACGCCTGTTTTGGAGAATCCGTCAAGCAATTTTTATAATGTTATCGAAGATGTAATGCGGAGGTAAAAGAATTAACGCAAAGGCGCAAAGACGCAGAGGGTTAATTGACATTCCTTTGATGACAAATTCAACTAGGTGTATCTTCATCAAGTGCTTGAAGAGCTTCGTTGGCTAATTCAACAACTAGAGGCGAATCATGTCGAGATAGATATGTAACGATTTTCCGAAATTGCTTGAGTTTATTGTGTTGTACTGTTGCTAAAGCTGTATCAACATTCATCCGCCATTTACTTTGCAATAACCTCAGTAACATTGCATCTCGATTTTCATTTGTCTCATCAACGCCTGCGAAAAGTCGATAAGCATGTTTGTGGTCATTTTCAATCGCAAAAAACACCACTGGAATATATTCCTCATGGAAATTGCCATAAATCTCCGCCGCTAAAAATTGTTGCAGGGTATGGCAACCTTCAAAATAGGCTTGTGCAATTTCTTCTGGAGATAAAGTTGCAATGACTTCATCTACTACAGGGATAAAATCCCATAATTTGTCTGAAAAGTTTATATGGTTGGGAAACCATTCTTCAAGAGATTCTAATGGCAACGGCAATGCTTCATTTGCAGTTGCCCTATCATAACCTAATGTTGCTTCTAGCTCCCGCAACTTGTCATCATAGACTTTTAGATTCGCGTTCATCAGTTCAATCCTCTTAATAGAAAGTTTAGCACCTAAAGCCCACCATCTACAAAGGCGCAATATCTTGCGAACAGTTAATGTTCCCTTTGCGTTCTCAGTGCAAAGGATTGTATCTATGCATCCCTTTGCGTTGAATCATTTTTCAGCTATCATCCCCCGCATGACGGAACAGGAACTCAACCCACCCGATTCGCTGGTGTCGATGCAGGCACTTCAAATAGCAGGCGCGACCCCGTGGAAAGCATGGAATGAAGTCTGGCGGTTGCTGGCTTTGCCGATGGCGTGGTGGCGGTTGCGTGGCGTGGATTATGGCGGAGGCTGGAAATGCTATGGCTTGCCCATCATCCAAAAGCATCGAGACAGCACAATGCGGTTTGGAGACAACCTGAATCTGCGCTCGTCCGTGCGGAGTAATCCACTGGGACCCAATCATCCCGTCATCTTAAGTACCCGCCGACCCAATACATCCCTCATTGTCGGGGATGACTTTGGCATGACAGGGGGGTCGATTGTGGTGGAGGAACGAGTCACGATCGGGAATCGGGTGACGGTGGGCGCGAATACGGTCATTAGTGATACGGATTTCCATCCACTTGACCCGCAGATTCGTCGGCAACGTCCGATAGATGGGGCAACGGCTCCTATTGTGATTGAAGATGATGTCTTCATCGGGATGCAATGCTTGATTCTGAAAGGGGTTACGATTGGTGCGGGGAGTATCATCGGCGCGGGGAGCGTGGTCACGCGGGATATTCCGGCAGGAGTCATCGCGGCGGGTAATCCAGCAAAGGTTATTAAAGTAATGAGTAACGAGTGATGAGTAATGAGAATGGCATGGTGGTTAAGGTAAAAAACCTGCCTAATTTTAGAGACATCGACAGACATAATCACTAAAAACCAACAACGTATAACGAATGACTAATTACCAAGAGCAATTAAATCAAGAAGCGGAACTGTGGGGCAGTGAGTCGGAACGGATGGCGCAGGAAGTCCCACCCGATTGGCGTTTGCATCAACATCTGCGACACAATGTCCTCATGCACCGCGATACGATTAATGCCCTGCTGGAACACATCCAACCCAAGATGAAAACGCTCGAACTAGGCTGTGCGTCCGGCTGGTTGACATTAGCCATGGCACAAAACGGCGCAGACGCTACTGGACTCGACATCAGCGACAAATCCCTCACCGTCGCGCGGAATTATTACGAGTCGATTCAGGATGAAGTTGCTGGTTCTGTGGACTATCAAGTTGCCGATTTGAATCAGTTGGATTTACCTGCCAACACCTATGATGTGATTGCGGTCAAAGGGACGTTGCATCATTTGATTAACCTGCCCCAAGTGATTGCACAGGTGCATCAGGGGTTGAAAGTTGGGGGCTTGTTCTGGGTGCATGATACGGATGGCGATGAAGGGACGAGTACCGTCTTGGTGGCAAGTGGCTTGATGTTCCTCTTGCCGACGCATGTGAGCTATATCGAAAAAATTAAGGGCTTGCTCAAATTTGGCACACGCGCACCCTCCCGCATTAAAGCCAGCATGGAAGCAGAGGGTTTATCTCCCTTTGAAGGCGCAGGACGCGACCACGATTGGCTAAGTCTGATGGAGGAACAGTTCACAATTGAAGAACGGCACAACGACCCTGCGATTACTGGCTATCTCACGGCGCAAATCAATCTGCCTGATGGGATTGCGATTCCACTACTCAAGTTCATTCGTGCCTTCGATCGACTGTTTGTCAAATTGGGCTTGCTGAAAAATACGGGCGTGACCATCTATGCGCGAAAGACTGACTAAGCTCCTCCGTTATAAACTCCCACTAATTTTGCTGATTGCCATCGTCGCGCGGGTGGCGTTTTTGCTCTTGTTCCCTGATATTTTTGCTTATGACACGGAAGATAGCATCCACGGCTCCATTGCCTACGATGCCTATGCGCTCAATCTACTCGAAACCGGTATCTATGGACAAGAAACGAGCATTGCCGACGCGCGTATCCCCCCAATGTATAGCTATGTGCTGGCGGGTGTGTATGCCATCTTTGGGCGGGGATATTGGCAACTCGGCTTATTCCATACCTTACTCGATGTCCTCTCGATTGCCCTGCTGTATGACATCTCTCGACGACTTTTTACGGGTGAGATACGACTCTCAGAGACTTTGACGGTCAAGCGGGGCGAACTGATCGGTGCGCTGGCGGGGGTGTTCATGGCGGTCTATCCCTACCTGATATTCCAGAACCTGACGCTCATCGACACGCCCTTCTTCATCTTACAACTCCATACCTACCTATGGTTGATGGTGGTGCTACGTGAGCGAGAGGCTCTGGATAAATGGACATGGCTGATTGCCATACTTGGCGGGGTTGTGTTGGGAATCATGACACTGACTCGCCCGATTACCCCTCCATTGGTGTTGCTCGTGGCACTGTGGTTCTTGTTCCGACTGAATCTCAAGCAAACGATTGTGCGTCAATTGCCGGTGGCGATCTGTAGCGTGTTGGTTGTGATGCCATGGATTGTCCGCAACTTTGAGGTGTTCGATGCCTTTGTGCCGATGACGACAACCTCTGGCGCGAACTTGTGGCAAGGCAACAGCGAATGGACGATTCCTGTATTTCGCGCAGGTTATGATGTGCAATGGACAGCTCCTGATGTTAATGCGCCAAAAGACAGCCGAGAAGCCGATGCCGAACGTTTTGCCTTAGCCCTTGATTTCTGGCGTGAGAATCCCGATAAAATCCCTGAACTGCTCTTCACCAAGTTCATCGTGCATTGGAGCATCGACATCGCCCCGCGCTTTAATCCCCAAGCAAATGAACAATTTGCGCTCGATAACAACGGGGAGTTGGTGATTGTGCAAGCAGAAGAGTCCATCGCAGGTGTCACCGATGCCAACACCTCCTATGATAGTGGCTTGTTGGATACGGTGGGTTGTCCGGTGCATCGTTATTATTTTGGCAGTCTGTTGCTCTTAGCAATTGTAGGTGTCTGGCTGTCGCGTCGGGAGTGGCGGGAGGTGTCGTTGTTGTGGTTTGTGCAAATCAGCATGACGCTCATCTATTTGATTTTCCATCCAGCGACACGCTATCGAGTCCCCTCCGACCCCTTGCTTTTTATCTTGTCAGCCTATTCGTTGATTTATGTGTTGATTTGGTGGCTGGAACGACGGAAAACAGTCGCGCGAGTTGATTAGACCAACGCCCGTTTTCGCAGAATGCCCAATAGATTGCGCGCTTCAGCACGTGTCCCGACGAAGTAGTTTTTGCGGGTTGCGCGGGGATGTTCAAGTTTTAGCGTGAGGAAAATCTCTTCCATCTCACCCAAATTGTGAATCAGCAGGATTAAACCGAGCTGGTCTCGGTTGTCGGGCAGGTGTTCACAGAACCAGCGGAAATGATGAAGGGTATCTTCTGGTATGCCATCAAGCTGTGAGAGGTCAAGCAAGAGGTCAATGCGACGATCCGGTTGGGAGTCGGTAAGGGCAATGGTTGCTTCCCAAGCGTCTTGAAAATCGGTCAAGGTCCAAGATGGTGAAAATTCATAGAGGATTGTGTCTGGGCAGTGGCTATCCCAATTGACCTGAATCATCCGATTGCTCTCTCACATTCCTATTCTGTTATCTAACTGCACATTAAGGATGAAGTCAAGCAATAATTCTTAATTATTGGCGAATAATAAACCAAAAGTACTAGTGGTTTGGAACGAGTCAGCGGAGGCTATTCAGCAAATCCATTGTAATGGCAACTTGTTGATGATTGATGACCCGTCCCAAGCCTTCAATTGTGTTGTAATTGAGGGGTGTCTGCCATTCGCTTCGATCCATGAAGATGAACTCCCCATTCCTTGAATTGAGGAGGGGGTCGTTTTGTCCATAGAGTACGCGATAGGGTAAGTTGTCGGGGAAAGGATGCAAATAGGACGCGCCACTCGTGACGATTCCGCCGATGTCATTGGGATACTCTTGGGCGAAGACGCTGGCAAGTTCACCACCTTTACCATAACCAAAAAGAATCGTTTGATCGGGATTGATGTCGAATTCCAATTCCACTGCTTGCAAGATTTGACGCAAACCAGGAACGGTGCGCTGACGATACGGTTCGTTATAGAGTGAGAAAGCAGGGACAATCAGCAGAACATCGTTAGTGCGGGCGGTGGATGCAAATTGGAGCATGATGCTTTCGGGTGTTTCTGGCACATCATACAGAACCCAAAGGGCGGGATAGCCTTCAGCAGGGGGTGGTGTATCGGGCAAGATGACATAGTAACGCGCGCCGATGACTCCCTCGACTTCTCGATAGATTTGTTTCCACTCATTGAGTTTGAATGCGCCTTGACTCGCCATCACCCATTGCTGACTGTTTGCAAGTAGATACCCGCACAATACGAACACAATCAATAAAAGGAGAAATCCTCGTTGGCTGACGGCTGGCTTTGGTTTTTCGATGGTGACTTGATTCAGTAAGCGATAGACTTCAGTACGAGTGGCTGGATTGGCGAGTTTTTGAGTCATCCTCTCACCATTTTGTTTGGTGATGCGTCCGACGAAACTTTGCAGGCGTGTGTCATCGACCAGTTCTGGCACGCAATCGAGGGCTTTGCTGATGTGTTGCAGTGCATCTGCCCACGATTCAACCTCGCCGAGTGCTTTGGCGTGACGGAGATGCGCGGTGGCTTGAGCCTGCTTGTCTCGCGTAGGAATGGTCTGTGCCTGATAGAAGGCGTTGGGCAAGTCGATGGGTGTTTTGTTCATGGTATCTTGAAATAGTTGTGACTACTTTATTGAAGCAGAGACTATCCATGCTGTCCAGTTAAGGAAATAATCTCCATGCAAACCATTCTCTTTTTCGACCTCGATGCGACGATTATGGTCAATCCCTTCGATACAGCCGTATTTCCTTTTCTGATGGATGAATTTACGGCGCACACAGGGCAATCGGGCGATGTCTTTTGGCATGCAATGGTGACGGAGAATCGTCGGCGACAACTAGCGAAGCCAAATCACCCCCTCACAATGGATTGGGATGATATTGTCGAGTGCTTTGGGAGAGAACAGGGCGTGACCTTTTCTAAGCGCGTCATCGACCTTGTAGAAGCGAATTGTACACCAGAGCATATTGCTATTTTAGATGAAGCTGACACAGTGTTGAAGTTACTCAAAC
>JANQRM010000249.1 GCA_028284565.1 Anaerolineae bacterium
TCCCTATGACTCGTTCACGCCCGTTGAAGACTTCTTTCGTATAGCGGCACATGATCCGGATGTCTTGGCGATTAAAGCCACTCTCTATCGCGTCGGGAAAAATTCGCCGATTGTTCAGGAATTGATGGCGGCGCGAGAAAATGATAAGCAGGTGACTGTCTTGGTCGAACTTAAAGCACGCTTCGATGAAGAAAATAACATCGAATGGGCGCAAGCACTGGAAACGAAAGGCGTGCATGTCATCTATGGCGTGGAAGAAATTGCGGTCAAAACTCATGCTAAAATCGCGCTGGTTGTCCGTCGGGAAACGGATGGAGTGCGACGGTATGTGCATCTAGGAACTGGTAATTACAATTCATCGACTGCTCGCCTGTATACCGATTTGGGGTTATTTACAGCCAATCAAGAAATTGCTGATGATGCATCACGGTTGTTTAATCGCCTCACAGGATATGGTCCTACCACATCCTATAGTCGATTGCTGGTTGCGCCTGATTACCTTTTTACCTCGCTTGTCGCGCTTATTGATAATGAAATCGAAGCGGCACAGGAGGGCAAACCTGCACGCTTGATTTTTAAAATGAACCAGCTTGAAGAAGATGTAATGATTCAAAAGCTCTACCAAGCATCACGAGCAGGTGTACAAGTAGATTTGATTATTCGGGGCTTATGTTGTTTGCGTCCGAGTGTAGAAGGATTAAGCGAGAATATCCGTGTGTTGAGCTTGGTCGGACGTTTTCTCGAACATAGTCGAATCTATTATTTCCAAAATGCGCCAGAGCATCAGCAAATTTATTTAGGAAGTGCTGATCTCATGCGTCGGAATATTTATAATCGCGTAGAAGTTGTCTTTCCTATTCTCGACCCACGTATTCAGCGTCGAGTCTTACGGATTTTAGCTACGAATCTAGTGGATAGCCAGAATGGGTGGTTGATGCAAGCGGATGGTAGTTATGCTAGTCTGCGTGACCTTGAACCCGATAACAATATGGATGCTCAAACGATTTTCATGCGACAAAGTAGCTTTGGTTTGGATGAAATGCCATGAAGGGTTTTTCGAGATTAATCGTCGTTAATTAAAATCACCTCTGATTGAACTGTTGCAAATTGTGCAAAAGATAATTTTCTAAACATCATTCAATTGGATTTCTGATAATGCCTTTGCAAGATTTTATGCCTAGGCTTGGTATGTCTTTGTGAATCCGTCTTCGGGAGCGAAATCTAATGAAAATCAAATGGTTCCTTATATTTATCATGCTTGTTTCATTGAGTATGGTTGTCAGTGGCCAAGATTTGGAATGGGATACAGTCGTGATTGGCGAGGGCATCAAACCCGCTTTGGCAATTGACGGTAATGATGTCGTGCATGTCGCGTATATTGCGGAAGATTTGATGGGCGGAGTGTTCTATACAACCAATGCAGTTGGGTGGGAAACAGATCGTGTTTCAACAGGTTATTTTTATGGACCTTTAGATATTGCTGTGTCTGTGGATGGCGACCCGGTAATTGCTTACCATGACCATCAATCCGAGGAATTTGACCCGCGCCGAGGGGATGCCGCTATTGCCATATGGAATGGTGAACGTTGGCTTCCGCTAGGCATTCGTAGTTCTAATCATGACGGATGGGACAATGCTGTCGTGGTTGATAGCGACGGTTTCTGGCATATGTCGAGTGTTGACCCTTCGCAATTTGGTTCTGAGGTTGGGATTGAATATGCAACGACTGCTCTTAATCCTCGTGGTCCGGTTGTAGAAGAGACGGGTAGCGGACCCGTTCCTTATGAATTTGCAACAAGCATTGACATCACTGACGAGGGTGTTGTTGGGATTACTTACTACAATATGGATCGACGTGTCTTGATGTATACGGAACGTTCGACAGGAGACGATGGGACTTGGACGACAGTGGCGGTGGACTCAGATGGGGACACTGGACGATATTCTGCGCTTGCTTTTGATTCTGCGGGTAATCCACATATCACTTACTTTGTCAAAACAGGGCAGGATGTCGGTTTGGTGCGATATGCTTGGCGTGATGCGGATGGTGAATGGGCATTTGAAGATATTATTGAACTGGAAAAAGTCCCTACAGGAAGTGTCGGCTCACGGAAAATCACGAGTATTGCCTTTGACAGCCAAGATAACCCACATATCGCTTATGGAGACCGCCTCATCGTGGGTTATGCTGTGCGGGATGAAAGTGGTGAGTGGGTGCATCATCTTGTGGCGGAAAGCACAACAGAGACGGGTAACTTGGGAACTCTTGTTGAACTTGCCTTAGACTCACAGGACGAGCCACATCTGGTTTATTTCACAGTGAGTAACTTTAGCCCCTTGAATGGGGAGGTCGTTTATGCGTCGTCGGCATCTTAGCGGGTGAGTGGGGAAAACAAAACGCCGAGCATAGATGTCCCGGCGTTCCTTATAAGGAGAGTCCCCCTTTATTAAGAGGTATGGCTGGGTTATGCGAGTTTGGGCTTTTCATCCGTGATGGTGACTGGCTCAATCGCATAACGAAGTTGGAGTGAACTGCCCATCTGCACCAAACGTTTGCCTATTTTGGCGAGTGTGACTGCGTACAATGGGCGATTGGTTTTGGTGGCGGTGCGGAATTGTAACTGCTTGGCGCGCCGTTGCTTTTCTGCGAAATCGCGCTGGGCTTGCTGGTACTGTTGATTGAGTTTGTATTCATCGTGGAACATGCGGTGTCTCCCTTGTTCTCTTGTGACGAGCGAATCTAAAGCGATGTCCTATCCAAATAATAGGATTCCGATGAAAATTCGTTGTGAAAACTAGACTGATGCTTAGTGAATATTCAGGAATTGCCTGAGTGCAAAGACGGTATCCTCAAGGCGATCCTCATTAAGTGTGTAGCATTTGGCGACCTCTTTTCGCCGTTCCGTCAGATAGCCACTTGCGGTTAATTGTCGCAGATGGCGAGATGCGCTGGACTGACTCAAATCGAGCTTATTGATGAAATCTTGGGCGCAGAGTTCCCCGTTTTCTGATAAGAGCTTCAACATCTGTAAGCGAGTATCATCGGCTAGGGCATTGAGACGCACGAGTAATTCTGAACGACTCAAGGCAGGCGATAGAACCGATGACCCTTTCGGTAATCTCGCGCCAAAGAAAATGTAGGCTCGCTTTTGTTCGATGAATGGATGCCACCCAACGTAAGGTCCAAGATGCGGAGACGGAATGAAGATAAGGTGATTGACTTTGTTGACAATCCCTGTGATATGTTCCATAGCCCGTACATCACGTCCGGTGACGGCTTCTAGCACT
>JANQRM010000252.1 GCA_028284565.1 Anaerolineae bacterium
CTGTGACAGGTGAACTCGCAGGTCGTGCGCGTGTGGTCAGTGTTGAAAACATCACCGACAACAACTTGAACTTCGCGTCGGTTTTGGTGATAGATACCAGTAGCAGTATGGTGGGATTGCCGATTGAGTTGGCACAAGTTGCCGCCCAAGCCTTTGTCGATAGTTTGGCTGATGGCGATCAAGTGGCGATTGTGGTCTTTGATACGACAGCGCGTTTATTGGTTGATTTCACGGCAGACAAAGCTCGCTTATCGCAGGCGATTTCGACTTTACCTGTGGGTGGGAAGACAGCACTTTATGATGCAGGTGTGTTGAGTATCGAGACGGCATTAGAATCGCCCTTGCCACGTCGAACCGTTGTGTTGCTGAGTGATGGCGCAGAATTTGGTGGCGTGAGTTCACAAGCCCGCGAAACCGCCAGCGCATTGGCACTCCAACAAGGCGTTTCGGTGTACACGATTGGCTTGGGTTTTGGCTTTGACCGCACCTATCTCCAACAATTATCACGCTCTAGTAATGCACAATTCTATGAAGCCCCCACCCCCGACGAACTCGAACAAATCTACGCCGACCTTGCCTCTCTTTTGCGGAGTCAATATGTCGTCACGTTAGAAGTCGATGTTCCACCAGATGGCACAGAATACATGCTGGGTATACAAGCCGATACGGAAAACGGCTCAACCAATACGATGGAAGGCATCCTGCGTGCGCCCATTTTGGTTCCTGTGATTACATTGCCCGATGGCACGTTTGCTGAACCGATTGTCGAACCCACATCCGTTAATGCGAATATAGCCACGGACGAATCGATTGAGAGTGTCGAATACCGAGTGAATGATGTTCTTGTTTCATCCGATTCTGGCTATCTGATTAATCCAGCTGACTTTGAGCCGGGCATCTATAATTTAACGATTAACGCTACCGATACAACAGGTGATATCGGTACGCTCGATACCACCTTTGAAATTGGTGCGTTACCGCCTGAAGTCACCTTGTCAACTGGCGACGTTGATTTGACGGGTGAGATTGTGGATATCACGACCATCACACTAGATATTGCTGGACAAACCCCCGGAGAACGCGCGACCTTTAGCATTGATGGCGAAGCAATTGAAGTGGATGAAGAAACACCCTTCAGCTTTGATATTTTGCCCTTCACATTATCTCCGGGAGAACACGAACTTGCCGTCGATGTGGTTAATGCGGGTGGCGAGATTACAACGCTCAGCCAAGCCTTTTTCGTGGGTGTGATTCCACCGATTGTTAGTGTCGATGGCTTAGACGCTGACGAATTGCTCAGTGAAGACACGACGGTGACGGTAACAGGCTTAGGTCAAGCGACAGGTGAACTCGAAACCCTGACCGTGGATGTCGATGGTGATGCCATGGGCGTGACAAATGTGACCGCCAACAGTGCGGATGTCACGATTGTTCCCTTTGATTTGTCGCCGGGTGAACATACCTTAAATATTGTCGCAACAGATGCCAATGGGGGCATCACCACCCAAACGATCCCATTCGTGGTGGATGTGATTGCGCCAATCGTCACGATTTCAGGTGTTGAAGAGAACGGGTCAATTGATACCACGACAACCATCACGGTTGATGCACTTGGACAAAGCCCGATTAGTGACTTCTCAGCCGATGTCGATGGTGATGCGGTAGATGTGACACGGACAGATGACAGTATCAGCTTTGATATTGACCCCATAGCACTCGCGCCGGGTGAACATACTTTCACTGTTGTCGTGACGGACGAAAACGGTGGTGAAACGACTCAAACCCTGACCTTTACCGTTCCAGCATTCCCGCCTGATGTCACTGTCGACGGCATTGTCAGTGGTCAAACAATTGAAGATGATACGGATGTCACGCTGACGATTTCCAGCCAAACCCCTGTCGATGATATCAGCTATACCATTGATGGTGGCGAAGCGACGATAATTGATGAAACGGATGCGATAACGTTAGATGTAGATGCACTGGGCAATGGGGCGCATCTCTTGCAAATCACGGTTGGTAATGAAGGTGGGGCGAGTAGCACAACAGATGTGGTCTTTGAGGTGCAATTGCCGCCCACGCCAACACTCGAAGCAACCGCAACACCGATGCCAACAGCAACCGATGAACCGACGGATATTCCAGAGATCACACCCACGAATACACCAGAACCGGACCCAACGGATACGCCTGTAGATAGTAGCAATGTCGAGCCAACGGATACCGATGAACCGGAACCTACCAATACGCCTGTTCCAACGGATACCGATGAACCGGAACCTACTGATACGCCTGATCCCACGGATACGGATGAACCCGAACCAACAGCGACCAATACAGTGGACTCTGACGCCACGGCGGATGCCCTTGCAACCGATGATGCTCAAGGTACAGTTGTGGCACAAGCCAATTTACAAGGTACAGAAGATGCGGTTGGAACGGCGGATGCCTTAGCGACAATCAATGCGCTGGCAACGATGGATGCTCAAGGGACTCTCGATGCTGAGGCAACGATGGATGCTGGGGCGACCTTGACGGCTCAGGTAACAGACGAGGTCGATGAAACAGAAGCTCCAACGGATACAGACGAACCCGAACCGACAGCAACCGATGAGCCAGAACCCACGGATGCTCAGGTTGACCCAACGAGCGATGAGACGGCTGAAGTGGTTGACCCCACGCCTGCTCCGTCACTGACCCCTGTTGTCATTACAGATGCAGGCACACAAGATGCCGGGGCAGAACAAAGTGACTTCAATCCCATCGTCTTGCTCTGTATTGGGTCGCTGGTGGTCTTGGCTCTGGCAGTCATCGTTTTACGCCGACGGTCATAGCATAACGCATCAAAATAAGCTACACTTATACAAGGGTAGGGGTTGTTCCTCTACCCTTTTTCAATCGACAAATGGTTTGGAGGGCATGATGCGCGAGTTCGCCATTCGAGTCTTAATTAACGCGGTTGGGATAGCGGTTACCGCCTTTTTGTTACCCGGCATCACCATTTCTGATAGTGGGCTTGGGACGCTTCTTATCGTCGGGATTATTTTTGGCTTGGTCAATTCGGTAATTAAGCCGATTGTGACCTTACTCACTTGTCCCTTTGTGATTATCACGTTGGGTTTGTTCATCTTGGTGATTAACGGCTGTATGCTGGCATTGACAGCACAATTTGCTGGAGACCGCCTCAACATTCAAGACCCGCAACTCCTATGGGCAATCATTGGTGGGATTGTGATGGCAATCATCGGCATGGTCTTAGAAAGCATGTTGGGCTTGCGTGATGAAGACAGTGAACGTCAAAAACGTTCCGATGCCATCCGCGAGAATCGGCAAATCTAATTGTTATCAGCCATCTCGTAACAGAAAAAGGGTGTACAGTTCGTGCGCCCTTATTCGATTCGCTATATCGCTTGAACAGGAGAGAAGATGATTCAAAAAGTGACTATCTCCCAAAAACTATCCCTATTTGATGACCATTGGTCGCCCAAAGTTGTGGGACGGGTGAACAATTTCGAGGTGAAGGTGGTCAAGCTATTGGGCGAATTTGATTGGCATCATCACGATGAAGAAGATGAACTCTTTTGGGTGATAAAGGGATCGTTTGTGATGCAATTGCGCGACCAAGCGGACATCGTGATCAACGCGGGGGAATTCGTGATTATTCCACACGGAGTCGAACATCGCCCCGTCGCACAAAACGAATGCGAGATTGTCTTATTTGAGCCAGTGGGAACGCTCAACACAGGTAATGTCGAGAGTGAGCGAACCGTCCGCGATGTACAAGAACTCTAAGCTGGGTTCTTATCGGCGGCTTCGTCAATTGGAACGACCTTCAAGTCCTCTTCCAACTTGACCATCCGATTGACATAAGGATTACTGAGAACCGGCATCCTGATTTCTTGTTCACCTTTGACGAGGGTGAAATGGTAAATCGTGGAACTTCGCATACCCGCATACCAAACGGTCTCCATTTTAACCGTATCGTCCAGTTGCCAACCCCGCGAGAGGGCAGTCAAGAGGTTATCACCCCCGGCGAGTTTCTCAGAGGAGAAGCTCCAGTGTTGTGAACTCACATCCATATATTGAAAATGGTAGTTGGCAATGCTTTCAACAATCATGAGGTCTCCTATATGCTATGCTTCAGCATGATTGTAACGTGTTTGTGTTGTCCTCGCATGAATCTCACATAAAATCATCATAAGAAATTAGCCGACAGTAACCGTGTCTGTCTCTTTATCTGCCTCTTTGACCACGACGTTGAGTGCAAGTTGCTGGATGATGCGCTCAACAGCCGGATTTTGGATGACATACAAGGTACGAGTCTCATCCCCTTTGCGAAGTATAAAACGATACAAGGTAACGAAGCGAGTCGTTGGCAGAGCAACCTGTTGCTTCAAAACAGTTGAACTAGCCTGCTTCCAACCCATTTGAAAGTGGGTGAGCAAGCAATCGGCTCCAGCATAGGTTTCGGAATGTGGACACCAATGACGTGGTACGGTCATATGAGGTAGTTGTTTAGACTGCATGATATTCCCCCTGACAGTCTTCATTACAACTTTATGTCGCAATTCGTATCTCTAGTATAGGGGGAAAATCGTTATGGAAACCTTAAGGCAGGCTTGTGAGGGTATGGATAAACATGATGTATGTGGACACCTGTCGAGTTAATTCAATCCCACTGGCGCAGGCAAGCGCAAGGTTGCTTGGACATTGCCTGTATTATCGCGCAAGGTCAAGATGTCGCCTTCATCCCAAACCGGCGTATCCAAGCCCCAGAAGAGCGCAATCGGTGTGTTTTCACCTGCACGGGTGTTGATCGTCACTTCCGCATTGGAGAAAAGCAATTGTTCGGGGAAGGTGAATTCATTGCCGTCATCATCGCTGAGTGTCCAACCCGTGACATTGACCGTATTCCCTGTATTGCGGAGGCGAATGCCCTCTGCGGTGATGTCGCCAGCATTAATCACATCCACAATATCCACCTGAGCATCCGACGCAGTTGGTGCAAGTGTAATCGTGGGTGAGGGTGAGGGGGTCGGTGTGTTGTCCGGTTCTTCTGTCGCTTCGATGTCCGGTTCGTCCGTTTCTTCGGGGATGTCGGTTGAGTCAGTGAGCAAGGATGGAACAGGCAGGGCTTCAATCGCACAGCCTTCCAACGGGACAATCAACACATCGCCAATCTGCAAGAAGGCGGCGGTCTCGTCATCCAAACCATTGACTTCCATCAAGAGGAAGGGGTCTGCGCCTTCATATTGTGCCGCCACACCAAAGGGTGTATCCCCTTCGACCAATTCATGCAAAATACAGCCGGGCGGTAAGGCGGTTGCGGTCAAACTCAAGGGGGACGCACCATCTCCTAGAAGCGTTGGATTCAAGGTGGGAGGTGGGTTATTCGTCAAATCGACACTATCTACCGCACTGCTCGTCACATTGCCCGCCACACTCGTGGCA
>JANQRM010000253.1 GCA_028284565.1 Anaerolineae bacterium
CACGCCTTGTCCGTTGGATTCGAGGACTTTTGGAACCCATGCGAGACCAAATTCTGCCCCACCGGATGCAACGACCTGTTGGGGTACGATTTCAACTGCGCCTTCGAGGATGGTAACATCCAGCCCTTCTTCTTCATAGAAGCCTTGATCCACTGCCGCATAATATCCGGCAAATTGGGATTGGGCGACCCACTGTAGTTGTAAACGGATCGGAATTAAATCATCTTGAGCAACCAAACTGCTGACAGACAACGCTGTCACCAGCAATGCTAGAATGATGAGCAAGCTCAATTTTTTCATGTGTACTGCCTCCATCTAAAAGTGTATTTTTATATCTTGGGCATTTCCCAACCCTATCGTAACGTAATCCGTCAGTTTTGCAACTTATCGCTAACCGATTCAGCGCAAAGTCGGCTAGAATAGACTTATGGCACAACTACCGCTTTTGCAAATCATCACCTATTGTCTTGCCCTGTGGATGGGAAGCTATCTCATTGCGCGTCATCATCAAAATCGTGGGATGGTTTACGCTGGGTTGGGACTGCTAGCGTATGCGGTTGGTTTGGAAATTGATACACTTTGGGTGGGCTCTCCACAGGCAGAGATTACCTTAAGTCTGCAATCCTTGCGCGCTTGGGTGATTCTGCTTCCAGCGATATTCTGGCTCCTTGCGATTCGTCAATTGGTGCTGGCGTATCGTGATGACGCACTTCCTTCTCAACCGCGTGTCTTAGCACTGACGGCTTCTATCTTCTTTGCGTTGGGGATTGCCCTATTGATTTTGCCCCAATCCATAATCTCAACCGATTTGGCAGTGGTGGCAGTGGGCTTTGATTTGTTGCTCTTGGGTTATGCGATAGCTGGCTTGGATGCTTATCATGAAGGTGAATCCTTATTGCCTGATTTTCTGCGGTCATTGGGTGCATCAACCTTTCTCGTCAGTCTCTTCGGTATTCAGATAATTTTGGTAATGGCGATTGAAGGCTCGCGTTTTAGCCTGTTGTTCTTGTTGATGATGGTGGTCTCGACCATCATTCTGCTTCAAACCTTCTCTGAACCGTTACAACGTTTGTGGGATCGCTTTATCTATCCCGAAAAGCGACAAACAGAGCGCGCACAATATCGTAGCATAGCGATGGCTGTGGGACGTGCCGATGATTCCCTTGATGTGTCATCCATGGATGAGAAGGAGTTCATCCGATTGACCCGACGTGCCCTAAGTCATCTGGGTGATTTAAGTCGGCTGGCATCGAGTCCCTTAATCCAGTTGCCGATTATCACCGAACGCCTAATTGAAAGAAATCAAACCGATAGTACGCTGGCTCGCGCGAATGAATTGAAGTCCCTGTTGACGGAGCTGATTGAGCATCTCAAACCGTTGGATAATGGACATGTCCGTACAACAGATGAATGGCGATATTACAATGCACTCTATTATCCCTATGTGATGGGATTACGTCCCTATAGCCACCGCACCATTCATGATGACCTTGATTCAGAGACAGAGACTATCCTCAGTTGGTTCCAGACGATGGTTCCAGAGCGAACCTTGCACAATTGGCAGAATGCCGCCGCGAAACTGATTGCTCAGGAATTGCGGGAGCGAGAGTCGGGTGTTTAGTTGTTAGTGATTGATTGTTAGTTTTTTCCCTTTGTTTGAATTGGGTTTGCGTTTCATATATTGTAATGTTTCCCGTCGCACGGAACTATATTGTTTTCGACGGTTGGCAGGCGCGTTCCCGTCGTCACAACGGATAAAGTTAGAATTGGGTCTAATTAGCGTTTTAGGTTGTTAGCATTGTAGCCAGTCAGTATGTCATTGTTTCAGCAATTTAGCGTTTAGATATTTGGATTGTTAAGGTGTGGTTGATCGATTGCGACAGTTTACCCTATCACAGAATGGGGTGTTGTGCGGTTAGAATTTACGAACATTTGTTCATATACCTTAAATAAGTATATCATGTGAAGTTCGTTTATCAGATTTCTTATTTTTTGCGACTCTGTTTTAGGTAGGAATTTCTTAGATGTAGGGTGTATATAGAGATATGATGAAAAAGAAACAACATCTCGGACACACTAGATTCTTTCTTGCCTTTGTTGCAATTGCGTTTGTGATTGGAGTGACACTCTGTACTATCAGTATTATGCGCCAAATATCCTTACCCAATCGGAGTTCAGACTTTTGCACAGAGGGCGATCCAATATATCAAAGGATATTGGAACAACTTGAGATTTGGGATGATGTTTTCCCCAATTCATATCAAGGTATTGATTCAAATCTTGTCTCGATATTTGATGTTGAAGGACAAAATCGCCGTTACACAGCAAATTCAAATTTTGATACGGATAACAATGAACTTGTTGTATTTGTCTCAACTAAATCAGGGTGGCCAAATACCAGACAAGGAGCAAGGGGTTACCTCTATATCCCATCAGGCTTGCCTCCATCAGGTGATTGGAATACCCGCTTTGATACAAATTTGCTTTCCAATTTGATCTACTGCTACACAACTTAGGATGCGACGATTTGCTGGATGTAGGCCTCTAGGTCCATGGAGCGACCGGTTTCGATGGCTCGTCCGGCAACATCGGCGGGCAGTTTGGCGATTGCTTGGTCGCGGATGCTTTCTGCTTTGTTCATAAGCATCGTGATATAGCCTGCGGGATATTGAAGCACCTGTGAGACCAACACTAAAGCCTCTTCTGCGTCACCTGTCATGAGGCACAAATCAGCATAACTGACTAAAAGATAGAGTGCCATCTCTAAGGATTGGAGGCGGTTGACCAATTCAAAGCCTTGATGAAGATAGCTCTTGGCTTCATCAAAACGCCCCTGTTGCAACACAGCATCGCCTAAACCTGCGAGTGATTGCGCGACGACGAATTGATTTTGAATCTCTTGGGCGAGTGTGAGGGCTTCTCTAAAGGTACGCTCTGCTTCTACTAAATCACCCTTTGATTGATGTGCCATGCCCAAGCCCATCAGTGAATAGGCGAGACCCGGTCTATCGCCAATCGTTTTGCGGATATGCATGCCTTCTGCATGATATTTTTCGGCTTTTTCGAGATTGCCCATATTAAAATTGACGTGCGCTAAATCGGTAAGGGAGTCCGCGATTTCGCGTTGATTGCCCAGTGTTTCACGGATATTAAGACTCTCTTGATAACACTTTTCGGCTTCCTCATAATCACCTGTATTCATAGCAGAGTTGCCCAAGGTACTCAGGGCGTGTCCCATGCCGGCTTTGTCACCAATCTCCCGATAGAGGTCATAGGCTTTTTGGAAGATGTTGTGTGCGCCGACATAATTGCCCATGCGGAACATCACACCGCCCAGATTGTTTAGAGAGAAACCCATCCCACGGAGTTGTCGATATTGATTGAAGATGTCGTAGGCTTTTTGGAAAAGGTCTTGAGCATGATTGAGATCGCCCATTTCACGAGAGATTTCGCCCAGATTATTGTAACCAAAGGCGCGACCCGATGGTGAGGCTTTATCCTCTGGCGTGGTGAGGGTTTGCTCATAGATTTTGCGGGCTTCGTCATAATTGCCAATGAGATATTCGGCATAGCCTAGATTGCCCATGGAGAAGAACCATGCAGTCAAATTGACATCGCCATCCTCTGGCTTAGGAGAGCGTTCAAGGGCTTGGCGGGCGGTTTCGGCTGAGTCGCTGTAGAGTCCCATCATCATTTGGGCATAACTGACATTGTTAAGCGCATAGCTTTGCTCGATGGGATTGCCATTTGCTTCAAAAAAGTCACTGGCGAGTTGAGCCTGTTCCCATACTCGTTCATAATCGCCCAAGCGACCTGCCAGCCAGACTTCGCGTAAGCGTGCACGCCAATAGACTCTGGTATTCCCTTGCCCATCAGCAGTGAGGGCATCACACAACTCACTGAAGACACGCACACTCTCACGGAGCATACTACGCCCCTGATAGAAGAGCATCATGGGGTGCAATACTTGGTCGAGGGCATCCCACTGCTTTTCATTCACCGCCCAATGCCATGCCGCGCGGATGTTGTCGAGTTCTTCATCAATTTTATCGAGCGCAGAGATTTCATTCTTCGTGTTGAAGACGCTTTCTAGCTTTTTGGCGAAGTTACAATAGTAATCGGCATGGGCTTTTGCCATCTCGTAACGCATGGAATCATCGTTGAGCTGGGCTTCGGCATATTGATGTAGCAGGTTTTGGGTCTGATAGCGCCCATTAGGTTGGCGTACTAAGAAGGACTTGTTGACTAAGGAAGTCAGACTGCGGAGGGAAGCATTAGCGATTTTCTGTGCCGCTTCACGGACGAACCCGCCACGGAAGACGGATAATTTTAGTAAAATCTCACGTTCATCATCACTTAGCAGATTCCATGAATAATCGAAGACGGCGCGTAAACTGCGATGTCGTTCAGGTACATCACGCAAGTCGGTTTCGAGGAAGTCGATGCTTTGCTCGATTTCGTCAGCAATCTCTTCTACAGAGAGCATTTCGAGCCAACCGGCGGCGAGTTCGATCCCCAAAGGCAAGCCGTAGACGAGGTTGATGATTTTGCAGACATCGGAGGCGTTGGACTCAGTGATTTCAAAGTCGGGGGCGACCCGATGCGCGCTATGGAGGAAGAGTTCTGTTGCGGGATATTCAGCAAGTCGTTCGTCAGATGCCCCTTTCGGTGGCAGGATCATATGGTCGATTTCATAGAGATGTTCGCCACGTAGACGCAGACGTTCGCGCGAGGTGATGATAATCGTCACATTGGAGGCATTGGAGAGAATATCCCCGATAATATCTGCACCACTGGCGAGATGTTCAAAGTTATCGACAACAATCATCAGATTCTTCTCGCTGAGATATTGGCGGAGTTGCACCTGAGGCGGTTCGCTCCCACCAAAGGCAAAGTGTAGATGCTCGGCAATGGTGGAGACGATAACTTCCGTATCTTCTACAGGAGCAAGAGGAACAAAGAACACGCCATCTTCAAACTTGTCTGTATGTCGCTCGGCTGATGCGATAGCGATGCGTGTCTTGCCGATTCCACCGGGACCTAGGAGCGTAATCAAGCGGACTTCAGAGTCTTCGATGAGTTTGTCAAGTTCCGACAGCTCGCTGTCTCTTCCGACAAAAGCGGTAGGCGGTGAGGGAAGGTTATTGCGTGCTGGCAGGACAACGGTTTGGGGTGCATCGGCTACAGCAGGTTGTGGAGTTGGGGTATTAAAACGTCCACTCGTATCGGCAACAACCGCTTGCATGGAACTGGTATTGCCTCGAATAATCGACTCCAGTTCTGCACCAATCAAGCGCACACTGGGAATGCGGGCATGACGGTCTTTTTGTAACATGCGATAGACCAAATCCACCAATGCAGTTGGGGCTTCGGGACGGAGTGTTTCTAAATCGGGAATGGGTTTGGTCATGATTGAGGTGATGAGGGGACCGGGATCGCGTTCTGGGAAGGGACGTTCTCCGGTGAGCATCTCGAAGAGCATCACGCCAAATGCCCAAATGTCAGTGCGCGCATCAAGCGATTCGCCATGCAAGGCTTCTGGACTTATATACGACAGTGTTCCGACGACCATGCCCGATTGCGTCACTTGCGTATCGCCAACTCGTGCCATCCCAAAGTCAGTTAGACGCGGTGTACCATCTTCGGCAATCAACACATTGGCAGGTTTGATGTCACGATGCAGAATATCAAGACGGTGCGCGCGCGTAAGAGCATCGGCTAAATCTAACGCAATATAGAGTGTCCTTTGCATCGAGAGCTTGGGAGTCTCTTCGAGCAAATCGAGGAGCGAGCCACCCTGTACATATTCCATCACCAGATAATGCAAATCGCCTTGTTGTTCGCTAGCGAGCATCTTGACGATATTGGGGTGATTTAACTTCCGCAGAGCTTCACCTTCGAGTTGGAAGCGACGCACAATGTCGGGGTCGTGTTGCAGGACTTCGGGTTTGGGGAGTTTGACGGCAACAGGAGTCTCACTGCGGACATCACGCCCCATGTAGACAGTTCCCATTCCGCCCTGACCAATAAATTCTTCTTCGACTTGATAACGGTTTGCAATTAAGCGTGTTTGTGCGGGCATGTCTTGCCTCTAAACGTGTTTTGTTGGTGGTTGTGGATGGCTCAATTATGGACGGTGTGTATTTTACTAGAGTCACTTTTGTAACTGAACCTTACCTTGAATCCCATCTGGAACAGACTTTCTTATACGATTCTAACGCACAAGTATCATGATGAGCCACTATAATGATTTTACGATATTGTAACCGAAACGTTGTATAAATATTTCAAACCTATTTCGTATCCTGCTCACCTGATTAATGACTCTTCTCCCACAAGTTTGGTACAATAGAATCAAAATACTATCCTGCAACGACCTTGTAGGGTTCGCGTATACGTTGGAAAGACAAAAACAAGGATTCCTTTGGTGAACCTATGATTCGATTTAAACGACGAAATACAGTCTGGCTCGTCGCACTCGGTTTGTTAATTGCTTTTGCGCTCTTCGCCGCGCCGATCACCCCCGCTGTGCAAGTGGCGTTGATGGCGATATTTGGTATGGCAATGGCGGCATCCATGGTTGAACTGGGTCCGCGACGCGAGTCGATTATTGATGCCTTGCAACGCGCGCCTATCCGCAGACGTGTAACAGCCGAAGCCCGCGAAGCCGCAGAACGTGCCAAATCGCAAACCGGCTATTATGGTGGCACGGATATTTTGATGATGGACTTGGGCTTAATCGCTGTGCAATCGGGACAAGAAGGCATGGCGATGCGTCGTACGCGCAATGTCTCTAAAGATGACGATGGGGTGCGCCCCTTTGTGACAATCTATGTCCCGCCAGAAGATGCAGAACGGCATTCGGTTATCCGCTTTGAAATTTTTGACCAAGACGGTCAGAGCGTTTATGTCCACGAGATGAAGACTTACTTACGTGAAGGCGAGATGAATGTCCTTGCCGACCATCATTTACCTCTCGCCGGCAATCGGGATGTGATTGGTGCTGGTGATTGGGATTTACGCATCTCTGTGGATGGCAACCTGATTGGGATGCACAATTTGATGTTGCTCCCCTCAGTAGATGAGCGTCGTCGTCGTTTGTCTGGAGAAAGTTCGTTCAGCCTGCGAGACAATGATGTCATCGTGGATGAGCTTCCACAACAACGCGAAGAGCAGGTTCAAGGCACATCACTTGGACAATTGATCAACAGCCCCGACGACTCGCGGAGTCGTTATAGTGGTTCAAGACGTAGATAAAGGTTTGGTGAATGGATAATCGGAATACGCTTTTTCTGGCATTAATCCTGATTGCATTAGGAGCCGTTGCGCTCCTTGAATCGAGCGCATTGGTCATTCTTGTGTTATTGGGTTTGCTCTTCTTGGTGCGTCAGTTTGATAATGCCAATGTGCAATCGTCTTATAACTATGATTATAGCTACGACTATGATTATGAAGACGATGATGAATATGCCCGCACTGCCCGTCTCAGCAGTAGCAATCAACCGCGTAGCAGTGAGCAAAAAGTTTATCGTCATGCCCTCGAAGCGGTGACACGCGCCGGACTTGACCCGGATGATGTGCAGTTGTTGGCGGTCGATATTGGCTTGATGTCCTTCAAAGGCACAGACTCTCCTGAGATTTTCCGTACGTGGTCGCTCCCTGATGATGTGGATTATGTGCAACCTTTTGTTGAATTGCGCCTACCGACAGAGGCAACCGGAGTCGTACGCTTTGAGATTGTCGATGGAGGCGGCGAAGCCCACTACGTTCATGAGGACAACTTCAAATTAGAACGTGGGCGTAACCTCGTCACTCCCAACACTCGATTACCAATTCATGATCAGTTTGAAATGGATGGCAAATGGACATTGCGAGTTAGTGCGGACGGAGTGGTTTTAGCCGAACATCTTTTTGCCTTTGCCGAAGCCACCGAAGAAGCCATTCGTCGGCATATTGGCGAAGATGGTGAAATCAATACGGAAATGCGCGCGGCACTGTCTGAGAACCGACTGCCGAAGATGTCCCTTGATGATTTGCTCTCCTTCCAAGATGAGGACGAAGCCCAGCAAGCCCAACAATAACGAGATTAGCAATACAATCTTAGACTGTAGCCTGTTGCATCACCGACGCAATGCGATTGACTGCCCCTTGAATATCATCCCGACTCACATCCAAATGAGTCACGGCACGGAAACGGTTGTGGCTCACACCGCCCATGCGAACTCCATACGCTTGGATGGCATTGAGGAATTCTGTATTCGACCAGCCATTCACTAAGCTGAAAAAGACCATGTTCGTATCAATCGGATTTTCGACGGTGATTCCATCAATTGCTGATAAGCCTTCTGCGAGCAGTTTGGCATTATCGTGGTCTTCTTGTAGACGCTCGATATTGTTTTCGAGGGCATAGATACAACCAGCCGCCATCATGCCCGCTTGTCGCATTGCCCCGCCAAACATATGCTTATACCGACGTGCTTCTTCGATGGAGTCAGCTGACCCAGCGAGTACCGCACCCAAAGGCGCACCCAACCCCTTCGTGAAATCAATCCAGACCGAATCGGCATATTTGGCTTGTTCTTTAGCAGAGACACCTGACGCAACAACGGCATTCATCAGACGCGCGCCATCCATATGAGTCGCTAAACCGTGTGCTTTGGCTGTTTGGCAGACGGCATGGAGTTGGTCTACATCCCAGACCGAACCCCCGCCGAAGTTATGCGTCTGCTCCACACAGAGCAAGCGCGCCCGTGCCACATACACGGAGTCACCGGGTAAGGCTTTGACCACATCTTCTGGCGTAAAATGCCCGCGATGGCTGGGGAGTTGGTCAACAATAACACTCGCCAAGACTGCCACGCCACCTGTCTCCGAGCGGAGAATATGCGAATGACGGTCAACAAGAATA
>JANQRM010000263.1 GCA_028284565.1 Anaerolineae bacterium
TTAACCCCGCCTGATGGAGTCGGATTCGGCGTTACCATAGATGAAGATAAACTTACACACTATGCAAGGCAATAGAAATGCCCCGATGCAATTTGCGCTTCAATTTCATCCGTATATGTAACAGCTTCACCTAGCTATTGCGGAATAATTGCTAGTTGGTGTACTGATTACATTGAATTTCCATGTAATGCCAAATTGATCCGTCACCATTCCAAAGATCGTTCCCCAAAAGGTCGCTTCCAACGGCTCAATCACCCTGCCATTATCAGCTAGCCCCTCAAAAATAGCACGCATCTTATCTTCATCAGTATCATTCAACATCAACGCAACATGATTACCGACTTGAAGATCATAACGATTTGGTGCAAGGTCTGAAATATTGAGCTGGATGCCCTGAAATTCAACTTCGGCAATCATTACTCTATTGCTGTACTCCGGTGGCACATCGAAGGGAGCTTCGTTAAATCGTGTGATGGTTTTAATCTCGGCATTGAAAATACGCCGATAAGCATTCAAAGCGGCTTCTCCCTGCCCATCAAATGTCAGATAAGCGATAAGATTCATTATGCATTGTCCTTTAAGTCAATCCATGCCATCACAACATGCTGAAGAGCTTCTGTTTTCTCTTGAATATCATCCATGCTATGAAAGCGTGCGACTCGGACTTGGTCTGCATCGCCTTCGAGTAAGCCATCTGAGTTGGGGATAATCGCGCCGGTCTGGAAGAATAGATTCACGAACTTTTTGGTCCTTGGAGTCAAGGTCGCCAGATTGCCCTGATACGTAAACGTCGGACCACCCCACTTTATCACTTCCGTCATCTTATCATCAGTCCCCAAGATAATCTCCCGCACCTGTTGCATTTCTGCTTTGAAGGGATGCTCCAGCTTCGCCATGAATTCATCCACTTCAGGATTGAAATTCATTGTCATTGCTCCATTTGTCATCGATTGTTCTCTTTCGATTACCCAGCTCAGATTGCAGATACACAAATGTACTCTGCCACCAATCATCATAGAGCTTCATTGGAATTGCCTTCGAGATACCCTCTTGCTTCAAGTGGAACTTCGTCTGTTGCCCCATCGGGATAAACCGCATCGTCAACGTCGAAACTTGCTCGTCCCCCTCCCACTGATGAGTCATTATCAGTCGTTCCGGTGGATTCAACTCGATAATCTGCCCATGCAGAATCAGCCGATTATTGTCGTTATCGCGCATCTCCCACCTACATACCCCACCCGCTTGCAAGTTCATCTCGACCTGTTCCGTCGTCACGCCATCGGGTCCCCACCATGTACATAGCAACTCCGGCACAGTGAAATAATCAAATACTACCTCGCGCGGTGCATCAAACACTCGCTCCATTCGTAGCACTTGCATCGGTTTAGTCATCATCAGCACCCCGTCGCTTCAATTGCTCATCAAGCTTGTCGAACTGCTGATTCCAATACTCCCGATATTGATCCATATAGTTAAAGGTCTCGATAAACCCCGCTTCGTTCAGTGAATAGATTCGATACTGTGTTTGCTTCTCATAACGAATCAATCCCGTTTCCTCCAGCAGGCGTAAATGCCGAGAAATCGCAGGCGCAGATATATTTAGTGGCTCACTCAAATCCCCTACAGTCAACGCCCCGTGCCGCAACTGAGACAAGATTTTCCGTCGCACTGGATTCGCCAATGCCGAGAACACCAAATCGAGCTTGTCTATATCCATCACGATTTACTTAACAAATATGTTAATTAACAATCATGTTAATTATAGTCCAAAAGGAATACCTGTCAAGCGGATAGTTATACTGTTTAATTAACTGTCCACAACCGGGAAAATCCTTTTATTCATGATAAGTTCTTGGTGAGTTTTCGGTTGTTTCCTGACTGGCAAGTTTAGATTCGAGTTCACGGATGCGAGCGTTCTTTTCATCCAACAAACGGTCTTTGGCAAACAACTGAGTGACGGCTTCTTCGCGTTCTTGTTGGAGGGATTGGCGACGTTGACGCTCGGATTCAAATTCGACACGTAAGCGTTCCAACTCCCCTGTTAGATGGATGACGGTTTGGCGCAAGTCGTTGACATCACTTTCGAGGCGCACCTTCTCTCGTTGGACATTGGCGAGACTTTCTTTCAAGGTAATGCGTTCTTGCTCCAATCTCGAAATACGTTGATTCTGTGATATGACTAGTTCGTGGATGATGCGTTGCGCTTCGGTATGGACTTCGCTTTGTACCGTATCGAGTTGTTCTTGTTGTAGCTCGATTTCTTCGATGCGTTGTTGACGCTGTGACCGCCAGCGTACCCATGTGACCAAGAGCGACCCTAGCCCCAAGATGAAGGAGATACCCCAAATGACGACTTTATTCAGCACCTCGTTAAGCACATCCGGGTTCATTGCGAAATCTCTGTCATGACTGAAGTAGCAACATACACTTTGAGTAAGGTGATATAAAGTCCTTTGATTTGTGCCACAGTTCTGACCATTGGCAGGTGATTTTCATGCGAATTTCCTATTGAGATGCGCTTCTGAGCTATTCCGTTGTTCAATTGAAACAAGAACTCACGGGGATCGGTCACCCTCATTTCGGCACGCCATGATGTTTAGGGTCGTTGCCCTACTGGGTTCTGTTCATCTACATTATAGAACATTTGGTCTTATATGTGTGATGCATCTGGCTATGCATTTGGCTATGCATTTTATAACCGTTTTCATACAATAGGTTTTAGTTGTTAGTGAATTGATCCCTAGTTATTTTTATCAGATATATTGAAGTCTTATTCATCCCAGTCCGGTGCTAGACCTGTTAGGCGGAGGCTACGCGCTCGACCATCTTCACGATCGAGGTATCCTGCAAAGACGAGGCGATCAAGATGGCGAGTGATGGACCCTCGTGAAAGAAAACACCCTTCAGCAATTTCTCGATGGCTCGGTGCGTAACCGTTATGTTCATCCAGATAATCACGCACAAAGGTATAGACAATTCTGGTGTCATCTTGAATTTCTGGCGGGATATTCGCATTTGACATTACAAAAATCAAACCTTTCTGGCGAAAAAAATTTTGCCTTTTTTGGGCTGAATCTGTTGTTGATTCTGCACTTCAGTCTCGTGATTTGCGTATGATTTTGGTACAATTATGCTTCATGTAAACCCTGCCTGTGTATTTGTGATTGCCCATCGCGCTACACAGGTAGCGGGTTTTTTTCAGCTGTTTTTAGTGCCCCAAACCAAGAGATAGCATCTCGCGCAGGGTTCAGTATAACCTATGTAGACCATGTGTTCTAGTATAGAAGTGGTAGATTTTGGTTTGAATTCGGTTTGGATCCTCCACATCATTAAATATGAATTGTCCTTTATCATCCATTATCACCTCAATGTTTTTATCTAATCTCTATTGTTGCAAAAGTTTGTGAAATATTTGTTTGTGTTTGGTTATAAACACTTAATTTAACCTTTTCCTTACGGAACTGTATCGCTCTGTAAATTGAATCGGACACCTGTTCGTTTGTATGCTTTTTCAGTGCTTTACTAATACCTTTGGAACTGGGGACTTCATGCAGACTCCGCAGAAACACATCATTGCCATTCTCTTCTTTAGTCTCATCAGCTTATTCTTCTTACCCACCACAACCTTTGCACTTTCGCCTGACAACGAATCCGTTGCATCGTTCCATGAGAATTTGGGATTGAATTTGACACTAGGGAATCATCTTTGTGCTTTGCAAGCCTTTGATTTGAGTGGAATGGTAGAAGATGAAACGCAACAACTGATAGATTATAGCTCGGTGGTGTTTCGTGTTCCAGAGACGTGTGTGGCGGTACATTCTCGTCTACGCGCACCGATTGATCAAACCGTATGGTTGAGCCTCTCGCTGGATGAACAATCGGATTGGTTAACACTTTATACGCTCCCATACGATGCACATCCCCCCACCCTAGACCGACGGGGACGCTACTTTGGTTGTGCAATGCCAGAGAATGGGTTTCATACCTGTCGTGTGAGTTTTGAAGTCAAGGGAATCAAATATCAAGTGCTAGTCCCTATGCGTGTTGGTGTGGTGCGGGATTATCCGTTGGCAACAGTACGTCCTACACGACCCGTGACAAGTTCCAACGAGAGCGTTGCATCGACACCGACAGCTTTGGCTAAGCCCTTTACAAATAATAATACCGTTCCAACGTTTCAATATGGACGCGGGATTTCGATACCGAGTTTGGGGTTTTATTCTGGAATCACAACCTTCCCGCTTATGAATAATACATGGCAGATTGCTGTGGAAGAACGGATGGTAGGGCATCTACAAGGGACAGCTTGGATACATGACCAAAGCAACATTGTGTTGGGGGGACACTCCCTACATAGCGATGGTGCGAATGGTATCTTCGCCGGATTATACAACGTAAATGTGGGTCAAGAAGTCATTCTAAATGATGGCGGCGCACAACGTCGTTACGTCGTCACCGAGATTCGACTTGTGCATTATCAGGATGTGTCGGTGGTATATCCGAATCATGGGGACCGACTAACGATGTTAACTTGTCACATCCCCTCTTATAATGCAACGACAAACAATTATGATCAACGCTTGGTGGTGATTGCTCATCCGGTGGGATAATCATTCCTCAGCTTCTAAGATATCTTTTGGAATCGATAGGGTAACATCGACATACATCAAGAATTCCAAAGCCTCTTTGCGCGTATTCACAATTCGATAACGAGAACAAAATAACCTCGATAGCGTATTGCCTGAAAAACTAAAGAGTCGTTTTTGCACGTTAAACGCGACGATCCATCCAGCCTTGGGATGCTGATTTCCTGCACCAGCTCGTTTATAGACTTCATTGATGTTGCTGGGCAGACTCTTCAATACGGTGGCATCATGTATGGTATGCACTGTGCTTGCTTGGCTGGAATCCATAAATGCAAGTGACACGCTTACCGCCTATTCAATCTCATCTAAGGTAATAACCGAAATACAAGAATATGAGGCTCAAGAACCCAAGCTGTCTTAATTGGCATGATAACCCCCTACCTACTTGCCCTATTCTCGCAGGAGTAGGGAAATCGTCTTAATGACTATGCGAAATAAAAAGATTATCCTTCATCAAATGCACTCGCATGATAGAACTGATTATCATTGGCAACGATAATCCAGCGTGCAATCAAAGCTCCAGTAATCGTACTTTCTGAGCCAACTCGTAATGTACCATTAGGTACGATCACTGTCGCAAAAACTCGATTCTGTAAGCCAAATTGCAACGCATAGGGTTGTTCTTTGGGTTCATCTTCAACGGCATTCACAGCAATTGAATAAATGACTATCTCGCTGGCATCTACAACCGGATTGTCTGGATCGGGTCCGATATAGACATCTGACCCCGTTTTTAGCGGTTGTTCAATACGAATCTCTGTCGGTCCAAGGACGAACAGACTACTTTCGTTACTCACCTTCCAATTACTAAAATTATAGATTCCCCCTGTGAAGTATACATGCGTCAAGGGTCCCACATCCAACATGCCATAATTGCCGGGTTCAATGAAATGATCTACTTCATTACGTAGGGTTAAATCCTCTCCGACAGCTGTAAACTCAGGTGCTACTGGGAAAAACTCTACCAAAGGGAAATTTACACCGGGATAGAAGTTCCCTTCAATCGAGCCACCGCCAAGCAATTCGTTATACTGTACATTGGAAATGCGGACATAAGAACGCAAGGTAATCGTATCTGCAATAAGGCGGCTGGTTGGGTCGTGCATGGTAACACTATCATTCAACGCTAGCTCGCTATTGGCATTAATAAAGGGGCCCTCGCTGATTTTGTTTACACCCACGTCCCCACTGTAAATGTGAGTGTTCTCTTGGATAGACATGCTCTCTTCCGCTAGCAGGACATAATCGCCTAGTGGGGGTGTTGGCTCGATTTCGACAACAGGCAATGTCACATTTAGACTAATTGGCAAGATGGGCGTTGGAAGATGCGTTAAGTTTCCAATGGAATACACATGCACATCATAAGGTTGAATTTCCCCTACTAATTCGCTTGATTGTATTTCCATGCCTGATGGTAGTCCCTCAAACATGGGCACTAAGAGATGTGGGTCTTCATAACTTAAGGGGATATTCACTGTCTGAGGGTCTTCATCATCGAGATTGATAGCAACCACAAACGCCTTACCAAATAGTTCCCATTGTCCGGCAACAACTTGGTCATTGCCAGTTTCTAGGGGCGTATATTCTCCATAGATTAACACAGGTGCAAAGCGTTGTAGCTCTGGTCCCAGTTGGTAAAAGCCTTGCAATAATTCGGTGTCGTCTTCAATATTCCAAATGGGATCGAAGTAGGTATAAAAGAGTATCCCTTTTACGCCACTGAGGAAGGCTTGATAAGTGGAATTGCGAACTTCATGAATTGTCGGCGCACGATAGCCCTCACCAGCATAAGCTTGAATATTCGCAATTACCGGTTTACCTTGTGGATTGCTTATCGCATAGGCTTCGTCTAACCACATTCCGACGTTACCAATTGGGTCCCAGGGAACACTATAGGTCTGGATACCCACTAAATCGGCACTGCCAACAAAGGGTGTCATATTGACCGTATTACCACTCATGTAGGTATAGGCATTGGGTGCAATGGATTTGACCAAAGTGTGCATTTCTAGGATTGATTGGGGAGTGTGACCCATTGCTGGTGCATTAAAGTCATCGGCAACTAACCAACCCAAAACTGCGGGATGTTCCCGAAACTGATTAATCACACTCTCAGCACCATTCGGTTCATTTGGCTCCGCAATAATAAAGACACCCAACTCTGCGGCACGATCTAAGAAGTCTTGATCTTGGCGATTGAGAGACGGATGCATGATGTTGTAACCCGCCGCTGCAATTGTCTCCAGAGCTTGGCGTTTTTGTTGTGGCTCCCCTGCCCATGACACGTGATAAAAGCCGAGCGGGAAAAAGGGCTGACCATGCATCATTAGAGTCCCTTCATTAGGAACCAACTCATCATCGGTCTGTTGAGATGATAAGGGAATGCCTATGCACAAGATTACAACTAAGAGACACACTAAATGGAATAATTTCATCGGATCCTCAAGATTGTTTGCCAGATAAGGCTACACGATAAATGTTAAAAACTTGTGTAGGTCTACACCCTGTCGAAAAAAAATGGGGACACGATTAGGTGTGTCACCCAAAATTAGTATAGCAATAATCAGCCTAGAAATAATTAATATTTCGTAAGAAACAAGCTTTTAGCGTATCATCTAAGGCGAAGTGAGTTGATAAACATGCACAGCAACAGGTTCTAAATTACCGATTAGTTGTCCATCTGCTAGGGTAAAACCTGCTGAGCGATCCTCAAAGACAGATGAGAGCATGGTTGCTTCTACAGTAAGTGCGACATCTTCTACCACTGCTTCTGAGGTATTGACAAGAATGATAAAGGTCGACTCCTCATAAACCCATTGCCCGATGACCACACCGGGATAATCTGTGCCAATACGAGTCAATTGCCCATTAATGAGCATAGGTGACAGTTGATTGACTTCGGTGACGACTGCCGTTAAGCCCTCCCATAATTCCGGGTACTGTTCTATATCCCAACGGCGGTCAAAATATGTATAGTACAAAATGCCATCCACTCCGCTCACGAGTGCCTGATAGGTCATATTACGGACTTCATCATTTGTGGGGATGCGATCGCCCTCGTAAGTCCAAGTTTGCAAATTGGCAAAGATACTAGCCCCTGTACCAAATACATCCAGCGTACGTTGCAACGATCGATCAACAAGGAAGAGGGGATCGTTCGGCACTGTATAGGTTTGAATCCCAACAATATCGACCAAGTCAGTGTATTGTTCGAGGCGATTAGTCGTGCCACTCATGTAGGTGAGTTGATTCGGAGAAATTGAGTTGACCAGTGTAGCTTCTTGCAGAATAGAATTGGGTGTATGTCGTCGTTGAGCACTATTAAAGTCATCGGCAACCAACCAACCCAACACCGCCGGATGGTCATTAAAGGCTTGAAGCATGGGCTCAATCCCGCCATCATCATTGGGTTCGATGATTATACTCACTCCTAAGCTATGCGCTAAATCTAAAAAATCTCCATCATCCAATTCGATTGCAGGATGCATTAAATTGAAGCCCCCTTCGGCAACACGACGGAGTGCTGTCATCAATTCGGCTTTATCGCCCGCCCACGAGACATGATACATACCGATAGGGAACACTTGCTCACCATCGATGAAGATACGGTTGCCACTACGGTCTACAGTCATTGTCTGTGAGACAACATAGGTAAAAGAACTTACAGATAGGATGAAGAAGGTGATGACCGACATAATGATCGTGATGATATATGATTTGAGTCGTCTTATCATTTGAATCATCGGTTTATTCCTGTTCATTAATGGATTGCGAATGGATCAATCCACATACTATATCCTATATCTTGGTTAAAACCGTTCCCATTACCGGATTGTTGACGAGCTCAAATTGCTCAATAGCTTCTTGTACTGACTCTCTTCGTGTTTTGCCCGACTCGATGAGCAACATGACATCCGTATCAAACGCTCCAGCAATGACCAAGCTCTCGCTTGAATTCAGGCAAGGAGCCGTATCAAATAAGAAGACATCAATATCAAGTCGATTTTGCAAGGCTTCCATCCACCGTCCGAAGTGACTAAAACGAAACATCAAGCGCGAAATCAATTCGGGTCCATAATGCCCTGACCCACGAGACATGATATGCAAATCAGGAATTTCGGTATCCCAATGCACCACGCCATCAAGATAGGTATCCTTTTCGTCTTCAGACATATCTTCTAACGCATCATTGGGTACAGTCAGTAAATGGAGCAAGCCCTTTTCGTCATCCACATCAAAGACCTCATGAAGCACAGGGTTGCGTAAGTTTGCATCAATCAACAGCACCCTTATGCCTGCGGTTGCCATCGTTACAGCCAAGTTCGCCGCAGTTAGGCTCTTGCCATCATCGGCATCCGCGCTGGTGACTAGCATGACACGCCCTTTGTGATGTTCACCAAACATCAGATTGGTATTTAATCGCCTGAAACTCTCTGCCCCCTTTGACAAAGGTTCCTTTTTTACGATAAGCCATGTATTGCTTGGCTTACGCCCAGCATCAAAGGATGGAATCGCGGACATCACAGGTATATCTGTGGCTCGTTGGACACGCAGGGGTGTTTTCATGGTTTGGTCGAGTTCATCTAGGACTACGACTACCCCAGATGCTAGCATAGCCCCGATAATAAAGCCCAAACCTGTAATAACAATCCGCCCCACCCCAACAGTGTCAATCGGGACCTTTGCCTCTTCGATAACTTGGAGGAAGTTCGATTGACGGCGTAAATCTGCTAATGTAGTTGAGAGTTGAGCGATAGTTCCAGTAGTTTCGATAATTTGGGTGGTCAGTGAAGTCGCTTCTGCTTCAAGTGCTGGAATATCGCGAAATAAGGGATCAGCGAGGTCTTCGTTTATCTCATCAATACGTGCTTGCCATGTCTCTCGCTGTTGGCTTAGCCGATCAATTTCACCTTCTAAGAATGCTGCTTGATTTTGTTGAGCTGGTGATAGGTTATCAGTGGAGCTGTTCTCAATCAATTGTTGTGCCAAACCATTTGCCATATCTGCCGCGATTTCAGGATCGGGATGAGAGGCAAAAATTTCTAAAATGGGCGTATCAGAAACAATGCCCGTGCGTGAACTACGTTCCAGTTCATCGGGTGTCATCGGTAAGTCATAGGCTTCAATCGTTCCTTGTAACGTTGGAGCCAAACTCACAAATTCTGCATAGGTACGTACTAGAATATTGGCAACATCAGACTCTTCACGGGTAGGGTTGGGATTCGTGATAACACCACCAACCAGCACCTTAGCTGATGTTTCATAAATAGGTGTTTGTGAGGTACGAAACGCAAAACCCGCCCCGGCGAACAACAAACCCACTAAAAAAATGAGCCAGAGCCATTTGCGGAATAATCGAATATATTCAAGTAGTTGCATAGACAATACCTTTTAATGATGGAGTTCGTTCTGAATATCACAATGTTAAAAGATATAACCTGAATTTCACATAACATAACGCTTGCAAGGTTGTGCAAGGTTATGGTTGATTTTAGGATAACTAATTTCATACTTTTAGAGGATAGGTTGAGGTATAGATGCTAATCAAGATACCACAAAACATCATAACATCGGCAGTTACCTTATCCCTACTCTCAGTCCTTCACTTAGAGTCTATCTAGAAACTCCAATTCTGTGTAGTGCAGGCATGAAGTCGGCGTAGGAAGTGATGATGAGCGTGGGTTCGTGGGCATCAGTAGGAGGCAATCTATCAAGATATTCGCTTCCTTCCCGTTGATACCAAATCGTCTTCATCCCAAGTTGATTTGCCCCTAAAAAATCTTTGGTAGCATTGTCTCCGATATATAGTGCATCTGTGTGTTCAACTTGGAGTTGTGCTAACACCTCGATAAAGGGTTTGGTACTGGGTTTCCATGATTCGCGTCCCCATGTATCGGAGAAGACAACCGCATCAAAATATTTAGCTAAACCCAAGCCCGCAAATTTCTTCTGTTGTACACCGAGAAAACCATCACTCACTAAGCCGATACGATAAGTAGCTTGCAACTCGTACAATATCGATTCAATCTCTGGGAAGGGTTTGATATGGGGTTGATGATCTCGGTAGACCGAAACCAATTGCTGTATTGTCGCTTTTTCAGCAGGTTTCCCAAATGATTCCAGCCAGAGATTGAAGGTATCACCCCGTACTCCTGAATAAAAGAGCCTTTCAAGTTCACTATACCCCTTATACACGGGAATATCCCACACTTCCTTTGCCCATTCGGCAACCGACCGAAAGCCACTGAGAACATAGCTGGACTCTGGATAGAGGGTATCATCCATATCAAATACAACGGCTTGCAAGTTGCTCACGTTGTTCCTCTGAGATATAAAAGGCGTTGTCAAAACGGGTGAGATAGAGTGGGTGATGATATGTGCCAATTGGCGGAATGTCTATGTTAATATCGGCAATCTTGGCAAGGAGCCATTTGGGGAAGTTTGCGCCGGCTTTAATCGCAAGGGGTGCGCCACCTCCTAACCGCGCATTTATCTCAGTGAAATGGGGTACGTTATCTTTCATCATGCATTGCACAGTGATGGGACCAATTGCAGGTAGGGCTTCAGCGATTTTTTTGGCACCTTCCAGAATAATCGGGTTATGGATGGTTTTACCTTTAGACACTTCTCCACCCCGTACCTCAATCCGTTGACGTGACACAATGGCAAAGACTTCCCCATCAACATCACAAATGACGTCGTTTGTAACTTCAGGACCCGGTAGATATTCTTGGATAATAGGACTGGGTACATAGTCCAAAAAGAAATCAAGTTCTTTTTGGTTGTTTACACGGTATGTATTTGAGGAGGCACTGCCATCACGGGGTTTGATAAAGAGTGGGAAATTGGGCAAATGAGCAGTGGGAAGATGTTCTGGTAACCATGAACGGGGAGTCGGCAGATCTAAGCTAGAAAAGAATTGGTAAGTCTCCCATTTGTCATTCGTTCTCTCAGCTGACGCCAATGGTACCACAGATAGCCTAGCTCCGGTGGCTTCGATTTCATCACGATGCTGCGCGAGTTTGGGAATATCAGGGTCGATTAAGGGGAAGATGCGACACACCTGCTCTTGTTTGCAAATGTCAACAAGCGTTGGAGTGTATTCGGAATTGTTGAGGCGTGGGACGAGATAATATTCATCAGCGATTTGTAGAGCAGGTGCGAGCGGGTCGATGTCGATCGCAATGATTTTGCCGGGCAGGTTGAGGTCTTGATAGGCTTGTTTGAAGGCTCTAAGCAGTTCAACCCGCCGACCTACACTGGTGAACAACAAGTTTATGGGTTGTGGTGATGTCATGGGTTGTTATTCGCTTTTTGATTGAGTCATCTTATTCATTGTAACATTCAGGCTATTTTTCGGATAACCTGAGTTATGTGTAAGTCGATCTATGTTGAAGCCCTATAAATTTATGCAATAAACATTTCACTCTCCAACAAACCCAAGGCTAGGTTTGGGCTTCTCACGGTTAATTTTTGCCTTAATTACTTTATCGTAATTATATTGAATAAATGTTTAGAACTTGTTTAGAATAGGGAACCAGGTGTTTGGGTCTATATTGTCATTACCGCATGGTCTTCAACATTATAATCTGTTTTATTGCAACAATTTAAAGGACGACTGATCGTCGTCCTGACAAGGAGCTTGATTGTAATCGTGAGGAGTATCGCTTCTAGTGCGCTACAGCCTTTAATTCAAGCGAGGGTTTGATAAGGGCAGGCTTGGTCTCTTCTTCAGCTGACATGATGACTGGCATCAGATTAGTCGCATGCACCGGCTTAGCGATTGTTTCCAAGTATTTTTCGACGTTGGCGGGTTTAGCAGGTTGCGTCGCATCAATGCTAATTTTGTGTTCGAGTTTTACTTGCATATCGGCAATTTGCATTTGCAAGCGTTGAAGTTGTTCAGCTAATTCTGCAACGTTAGCTTGAACCTTGCGGGGTGTGGCTTTCCAATCAGAATCCGTAACATCCAATCTCTCTGGACGTTCATAAACAACCGTGCCTTGAAAATATTCCATTGTTGCGTGTCCCTGTTGACTAATCCCTTGTGGGCGAACCAATTTTTTTGCTGTTTTGAGCAGGATTTGAAAATCCATCCAAGGGGACATATTATCGACATATTGGACATCAAAATCAAATTTTTGTTCCCAAGAAATGGTATTACGCCCGTTAACTTGTGCCAATCCTGTCACGCCCGGCTTCACATCGTGACGGCGAAATTGTTCTTTGGTGTAGAGGTCAAGATATTGTGTTAACAAAGGACGCGGACCTACCAAGCTAATGTCGCCCCGTAACACGTTGACCAATTGAGGGAGTTCATCTAAACTCCATTTGCGAAGCATTATGCCAAGCGGTTTTAGACGCTTTTCATCAGGTAACAAATTCCCATCTGTGTCTCGTTCATCCGTCATAGTCCGGAACTTGAGAATCTCAAAGAGTTGCCCTTTATAGCCTACGCGCGTTTGACGAAATAACACAGGTGAACCCATTTGTGTTTTGACTAAAATTGCGACAGTCAACATCATCGGAGCAACCAAGATCAAAGCGATCAAACTAATGAAGATGTCCATCAGCCTTTTTAGATAATTGCCGTAAAATCCCCCCGGATGAACGGCACGAGGTTGTTGTGTCATCGTATTCTGCATTCGAGCCTCTTCCTTCATCATTTCTTGCTTTAACATTAACTAACATACCCTTCTTGAGCCTAATGATTGCCGTTTCTGTTCATAGACGGCAGTGCATAGGGAATTTCTGCATCCAAGCCGTAGCGCAAGACTGTAATGGCTTTCTCACGCTCGATGCCGTTTTCAATGAGAGAGTCTACCCATGTCATGAATTCTTGAGTGTCGACTTCTCGACGAGATTCTAGGCGAATGATGCCGGGATGTTGGGTTTCGTGTGCTTCTTCTTCGCTGTTGTCAAAGAGTTCTTCGTGCATCTTTTCGCCGGGACGCACACCAGAAAATTCAATGTCAATATCTTGGTAAGGCCGCATCCCGCGGAGACGGATCATCCGTTCTGCCAGCTCGACAATTTTTACCGTCTCCCCCATACGTAAGA
>JANQRM010000269.1 GCA_028284565.1 Anaerolineae bacterium
TTCTTACTGCTGGCACTCTTCGGTGGCGTATCCTTATGGATGGCAGTCTTCGCCGATGTTGGCATGTCTCTCATCGTCACGCTGAATGGCATGCGTCCCTTACGCGCCAAGTGATACAATCAACTATCGGTAACAGCATGTCTGCGATTATCGTCGAAAGCCGTCGCAAAAAAGCAACTACCTTGCAGAAGGCATATCCCGATGCGCTTCTCCTCGATGTCACATCCAAAGGTGAAATGCCTTGGGTTAAATTTAGTCCCTTCTATCCACATGGCAATATTCCCGTACCCTTTTCGCCCGATGTCACAGCACAATCTGTTGAAGGTATCTGGCAGGGCTTAAAAGTCTTTGAAACGGCAGATATTGACCCGGCAAAGTTCCAGATTACCAGCATGAAGGGACTCAAGCGCACCGTCCGCAAATTCGGCGCGGTCAAAGGGCATCGGCGGGGTGTCACAGGCAATACACTGCTCTCTTATCTCGAAGCCCGCTATCAAATCTATCTACCAATCTATCACTGGGTAATCGAAAATTGTTTGCAGGCTGAAATCGACCAACTGAAACACCTCCTGCGAAACAACACTATCATTCTGTTGGATTATGAAACGAATACCGATATCGAAAACTTGGCTAAGCCTCTATCCCATGCAGGCTTGATTAAACGCTATGTCGATAATGCGTAGTCGGTAATAGAGTAAAAACCATTACTCACCAACAGCACTCAGTCGACATAAAACCACATGCCAGCCATCCGGGTCGGGGATGGTGATTGCTTTATCGACCCAATACGGATTTTCAGGAGGAACATCCGAATATCCCATTTTGTTGAGCCGTTGCACTATCGCTTGTATCACGTGTTCCTCTTCAATGTAGAAGACGGTCAAGTTGTCATTGGACGGTGCATCACCGGGACTGCCCTCGATATGCTGAGTGAACTCCAATTGAGTCTGCACATCTGGCATCCCCAGAATCACCCCATCATAACCGTCATGGTCTTCAAACTGACCAATCACATTTAACCCAATACCATCCCGATAAAATTCAATCACCTTCTCAATTTGATTCGTCGGACGGGCAATCCTCACTCGTGATGCGAACCAATCGCTCATGATAATGCCTTCGTTTTCAGTTTATCCCATTCATCCCATGCCACCACACCCAATTCAGGACGCGCATCTTCATCCAATGGCGCGATGAATTCGAGCGAATGACCGTCAGGGTCTTCAAAGTAAATCGCCACGGCAGGCATCCAGCCAAACACCATCGGCTCTTGCGTCCCATCATTGAGGAAGTTGCGCGGAGTCAGTCCTTTATCCAGCAGGTATTGCTTGGCATTCCGCATATCGTCTAAGCTAATCGTGAAGGCAAAATGCTGACGTTGCACCTCATCCTCTGGCGTTTGCCATACGCCCAACATCGCTTGATTATGTCCACCAATCCAGAAGAATGCCACCTGACGCGCTGGCTCTTCGAGTGCCAATTCCAGCTCCAGCACATCCCGATAAAATGCCACTGAGCGCGCCAAATCACGGACATTTAAGTGTGTTTCAAACAGACCTTGTATCATCGCTTGCTCCATTCTTGGTTCGTATCTATAGTTATTTTAGGTGAAGTTTGTGCCTTGTATATTGCTCCATAGGGTGCGTTTCATTGGTCAAAAGTCCAGTCTGATACCACGTTGCGTAGGTGGATAGTACGAAAATCAGGGCTGAGAATCACTTCATTTTGCGGTACACTCATGACAAATCCAACCGACGGGTAGGAGACAACGATGAAAAAACGTTTATTGAGTTTGGTAATTTTAATCGGCATATTAACGAGTTTGATGGGGGTTGCCAACGCACAATCCAACATCGACTTCTTCTTTACCGCTTGCGAAGACCGTGGCGTATTCGATGCATCCGGCACGATGCAAGCCAACTATGATATTTATTATCAAGCCTTTGATAATTTCGGTGCGACAGGCAATGCCCTCACGGGATTACGACAAGTGCGAGTTGATGGGGATTATGCCATCAGCGATGTCGTCACCTATAACGATGGACGCACAGTTCCTTTTGGTGGCTTTGCGAGCGTCACGGTATCCATGGCACGCGAAACCGATCCCACCATCACCATCTTTGAACAAACCATCGACGTGGTACAAGATGGCTGTGCTGAACCCGCTAATCCACTGACGGATAGCAATGATACAAGCAGTAGCGAGTTTGAAGATGGCGAATTGATTTCGTCCTCTGGTGTCTTTACACCCAGTGGTGGCTTGCTCAACCCTGTCTTTGCCGTGGTAGAACCCCTAGTGGTGATTGGCGCACGTCCTAGTGAACAGGTCGAACCCGGACGCACCAACAACCCCGGCTTGATTTTCGCTGAATGTAGCGATGTCGCAGGCGCTGACCCCGGTGTACTCTATGACACCGATGAACTGGTTCTCTTCTGGTCATGGTTTGCCCGGACACCGCAACAAGTCCAAGACCATATCGACAATGCCCTGTACGACATCCGCATCAGTGGACAAACGCTCCCGCGTGTGAATGTGAGTGCGATTAAGCAAGTCCCCGGCAGTCGCAATTGGTGGGTGTTCTACACGGTCAATTTGGGCGATAAATGGCGACCCGGACAATACGGCGTGACCTTCAAGCTGGAATGGGCAAATCCCATCAGCGATGGCTTCGATGACTTTGGACCCGGCACAGAAAACGACTTGTTCCATTCGGGATGTCCTTTCCGCATCCGTGCCAATCCTTATGGCATTGATGTTGTCCCAGAAAATCCCAAAGTGCCATTAGAAGCCTTTTAACAAAACCACTAGTAATGTCTGGTAGGGGCGTACAGCTGTTGCACGTAGACATAGCAATACTACGCCCCTACAAATATACACACTGTATCTTGCACCTAATCTATGACCTTAGCCGACTACGCTCAAGACCGCTTCGGAATCACCTTGTCTGAATTGCAAACCCTGCAATTCGACATCTTTGCGCGCGAACTGCATGATTGGAATTCACGCATCAACCTGACTGCTATCACGGATACCGAAGACATCATGATTCGGCATTTTATGGATTCACTCTCACTCGTGAAAGCCGTCGAGTCATTTGAAGGCAAGAAGCTCATGGATGTGGGGACAGGGGCAGGTTTCCCCGGCTTGCCTTTGGCGATGGTCTTCCCCACCTTAGATGTGACCCTGATGGAATCGACGAGCAAAAAGTTGCGCTTCATCGACCACATCATTCAAGAGTTTGCCCTCGATAATGCCCGAACCCTGCATTCCCGTGCCGAAGATGCCGGACAGCATATCGAACATCGCGCCCAATACGACATCGTAACCGCCCGCGCCGTTGCCCGCTTAAATGCCCTTGCGGAATATCTCTTGCCCCTCACCAGCGTCGGAGGCTACATGATTGCGATGAAGGGAATCACCGCGCAACAAGAAGCCAAAGTCGCCCAACCTGCAATTGAATTACTCGGCGGTAAACTGAAAGACATCATCGAGATTGAACTCCCCAATGTCGCCGACCCGCATTACCTTGTGGTGATTGAAAAGGTCGCCTCCACACCGCCCGACTATCCCCGCAAAGCCGGCATCCCAACCCGCAATCCACTGTCCTAACTGACTCACCTTCAATAATTGTCCAAGTGTCATCCATTAACGTGTCACAGCGCAGGAGCTTGTCTTCTTTGTGGATAATGATGTTATGATTATTGAGGAAAGACCGACGAAGGCTAGGACTTGCCATGATTCATCGAATTCTTCTCTTTTGCATCATCTTATTCAGTAGTCTTGCATTGTTGGCACAAGATGAAGAGACTAACTTAACAGCAGAAGACTATCTGCAATTGGGGAGAATTAATTATGCTGAAGGGAATTATGAATTAGCCATCAGCAATTTTACTCAAGCTATTCTACTCGATACTGAAAATCAAGACGCTTATCTTGGACGTGGCTTAGCATATGCTTGGTTGGCTGAGTATGAACTAGCTATTGCAGATTATACAATCTATCTTGAAGCCCATCCCACCGATATAAGTATGTTTTCCAATCGTGCAACTGCTTACGTCAACATACAAGAATATGATCTCGCTATCTCGGATTATAGTCGAATTCTCGAAATCACTCCTCGGAATGTTGACGTATACGTTAATCGAGGAAATGCATATGCTGAATTACAACGTTTTAGCGAAGCAATAGCAGATTATTCGCAGGCAATAAAAATAAATCCTGCTTATTATCAGGTATTCAACAATCGGGGATTGGTGTATGCCGAATTACAAGCCTTTGACTTAGCGATTGCTGACTATAATAAGTCTCTTGAAATCAATACAAATGACGCTATAACCTATTTGAGTCGTGGCAACGTTTATGATCAGATGGAACAACCAATAGAAGCAATAGCAGATTTTTCACAAGCAATTGAACTCGATCCAACCTATGCTGAAGCCTACGTCAGTCGGGGCTTAACCTATGCTGAGTTAGGAGAATATGACTTAGCCTTTGCCGACTACAATACGGCTATCGACCTAGACCCAACATACATTGTAACTTATACCAACCGTGGACTCGCTTATGTAGCAATTGGAGAGTATCAGCGTGCCATTGTAGATTTCAATCAATCTCTAGACATTAACCCTAGCGATGCAACAACCTATTATAATCGCGGATTTGCTTATCTTCAGATGGAACAACCGATAGAAGCAATAGCAGATTTTTCACAAGCAATTGAACTCGATCCAACCTATGCTGAAGCCTACGTCAGTCGGGGTTTGATGTACACTGATATTGGGAATTATGACTTTGCCTTTGCTGACTACAACACAGCCATCGACCTAGACCCAACATATGATGGAACATACACTAATCGAGGTCTCGCCTATGCGGAACTTGGAGAGTATGATCGTGCCATCGCAGATTACAACCATTCACTCTTACTAAATCCAACATATATCGCATATAACAATCGAGGTTTGGCTTATATAGAGTTGCAAGATTATGATTTAGCTCTTAACGATTTTAATCTATCTCTTGAACTACAACCAAACGAACCTGCAACATATAATTTTCGAGGCAATGCATATTTCCAACTAGAACAATTCGATGAAGCCGTTGCTGATTACACAAAAGCAATTGAACTCAATCCAATGGACTCATTTAGTCATTTCAATCGTGGGCTAATTTATGACTACCTCGAAGTCTATCATTTAGCCATTGCTGATTACACACGCACAATTGAAATAGACCCAAATTTTGCCGATGCCTATTGGGGTTTAGGGAATATATATTACATTAGGGGGAGTTATTCGGCTTCACTTGATAACTTCAAACAGTATGCTCAACGGGTTGGTGAAGAAAATGTACCACAATGGATGTTGGACGTTATTGCAGAGATGGAAGCCATTGTTAATGAATAACTCACTCACCTTCTATAATCGTGCGCGCGATGTCCATGAGTTCATCTCGACGGGGTGATTTGACCTCTTTGTGGATGAAGTAACGTTCCAACAAATCCAGATGCGATAGTCCTTCGGGGTTATCGCCCAAGCGCGCGCGGTCTGCTCGTTCTACATCTTTTCGTATCCCCGCAATCGTGAACACCCCCGCCCGACGTAAGGCATCTTTCACGGCATTGTCATTAAAGTGCGCTTCGGTTTCCGGCGTGAGTTCAATAATCAAACGGACAATCGCCCCATCCAACTTGTGCTTCTTTATCAGTTGCAAGACTTTTGGCGTGGGATTCGCCGTGTTGCGACAATCACAACGGAGTGTCACGAGTGGACGCGCCTCTACCGTCACAAATTGCCATGTTGTATCTTCGCGGACAAGTTCCACCCAGCAAAAGCCTTTGGGGTCGCCTTCTTCGCCAAAATCAATGCGCTCCAGACTGCCACTATAGACGACTGGCGGTCTCTGTGAATCATCACGACTCAGGCTCTGATGCTTATGGATGTGTCCCATCGCCACATAATCCCAGCATGGGTCCGCCACAGATGACAACAGCACCTGCACATCCCGCCCCAACATCACATTCCGCTCACTCCCCCAGACCGCCCCCGCCACGGTGAAATGTCCCGCTAATAAGCGCGGAGTCGTCTCATCCGCCAGTTCATCGGCTTCTGTAGCGAGATTATCCAGAATATCGGACAGTACCTTTTGTAACTGAGCATCAATCTCAGCAATCGTCAGGCGCGCGGTATCAATGTCCTGCATCAAGCGTCCCCTTATCGGATAGGGAGCTGTCCCCACGACCACATCCCCTCGTTTCGTTTCAATCCGATGCACCTCATACTCATGCGCCACAATCACATTATGCACCGACAGCGTATCAAAGATTTCAATACTCGATGCTTTCAACGCCGTAATTGGCAAATCATGATTCCCGACGAGCATGACCACCGGAGCCAGCTTCGCCAAATCTTGGATGCGCCAAGCAAATTCCCGCTGAAAAGTCGGATTCGGTGAGCGAGTCTTAAACGCATCGCCCGCGAAGATAACCAAATCGACATCTTGTTCCTTGGCATACGCCACCATCTCATCCATCCGACGCAAAAAGTCCACCACACGACTGCTCAAGCCCGTGTCGGGGTCGGTTTTGCCATAATTTTCCATGCCGATATGCACATCAGCAAAATGAAGAACTCGTATCGCTTCCGTCATCGCCTATTCTTTTCCTTCGTTAGGGATGGACTCACCTGCATAACGCAACACAATTTGCTCACGAGGAATATGTGCATTCATCATTAGGGCATCAACAAGGGGTTTATCCAATGATGTATCTTCTTCAATGATAATTTTGTTATCAATCACCCGCGCCATCACCACAATCCAAGCGGGTTTAATCTCTGGAGAATCTTCCATCATGACCACTGCATAGCTCTGGTTTGAATCATCAATGAGAGGATAGAGTTTGGCGATAGGTGAATATCCTGCATAACGTAAGACTTCCTTACGAGTTTTTTGAGCAAGTTCGCTTATCTCGGTAGTTATTGTGACCATCTTGCAATGACCTCATTATCTAAATCTACGACCAGATACTGAATTTGTAATTGTTGAATCAACGGCAAAATCGGTTCAAATGTATCTTCAAATCGATTCAAGGGTACAGTAAGAAATAGTCTTTCTTGTACATTTTTCATCTCAAGAAAATAACGATACACGAGATATTGCCCAAGAGTATGATACATCTCTGTAATTGTGGAGCGTGTATCGGGAAAACATTTTACCTCAACAACTATTGTTGCACCTTGATTATTTGTAGCATGAATGTCAATAAACAGACTACTTCGATAGGCGATAGGCAGGACATATGGAATAGTTCCAACCCACCATCCATCTTTTTCCAAAGCATGAACCACCTGTTCATGACAACTATCCATTGCAGGCATTGGCACGAATTCTGTTCATGAATAATAGTGCCATTATACCATTCAACGCGGTATTCTATGACCATCAACCAGCGAGCAAAGGACTTTGATTTGTCAACCGAAACCCAACCTACCATTGGCATCCTCCATCCGGGCATGATGGGCATTTCTGTCGCGGCGACGATACAAAACAGTGGCTACACGGTCATCTGGGCATCTGAAGGGCGCAGTATTCAAACCCGCGCACGTGCGGATGAACACCAACTCGTCGATGTCAAAACGCTATCCGCTTTATGCCAACAAGCGCAGGTGATTGTAAGTGTCTGTCCCCCTCATGCGTCCGAAGCCCTTGCTGAATCCGTCATTGCAGAGAGCTATCAGGGCATTTATATCGACGCGAATGCTATCGCGCCCAAAAAAGCACAACGCATCGGGGACAAGCTCACATCGGCTGGTATCACCTGTGTCGATGGCGGCATTATCGGGGGTCCAGCATGGGAAGCCGGACGCACATGGCTCTATCTCTCTGGCGAACAGGCGGAACGTGTCTTGCCCTACTTCGCATCCGGTCCGCTTGAAACAGAAGCCATCGGGACAGACATTGGACAAGCATCGGCATTAAAAATGTGCTTCGCCGCCAATACCAAAGGGACAACCGCTTTATTGGTCGCCATCTTGGGTGTATCGGAACAACTCGGTGTGCGGGAAGCCCTCGAAAAGCAATGGACACGCTATGATGACGAGATGGCAGAACGAACCCAGCAACGCGCGCGTCGAGTAACCGCTAAAGCATGGCGTTTCGCAGGTGAAATGACTGAAATTGCCGAAACCTTTGCGTCGGTGGATTTACCCGATGGTTTTCATCTCGCGGCACGGGATATTTATGAACGGCTGGCTGGCTTCAAAGACCGTCCCGAAGTCCCCGAATTGGATGAGGTGCTGGATAGTTTAAGGTCAAGCGATGACCGCGATTGACGACTTCATTCAACAACTGGCACAAGCCGAGACCGCCGCTGATGCCTACAACGAATATGCCGACATCAGTGCGAACAACGCCATCCGACGTGCCAATCTCAAACGCTACTTGGAGACAATGACTCAACGCCAACCCAAGTCTCTCCTCGTCATGGAAGCACCGGGCTATCGGGGATGTCGGCTGACAGGAGTCCCTGTAACCAGTCGCAAAATCCTACTCGAAGGACTACCCGAACTCGATCTATTTGGCGAAGCAAAGGGCTATGGACGCACGGATGATGTTGGATTTGAGCGAGTCTATGGTGAACAAAGCGCGACCATCGTTTGGGGGACATTATCCCAACTCAAGGTCATCCCCCTCATCTGGAACACCTTCCCATTCCACCCCCACAAGCCCGACCAACCCCTGACGAATCGCCGTCCACGCAAGCCAGAGACCCAACTCGGCGCGTCCTTCTTAACCATGCTGATGGACATCTTCCAGCCGAAACAAATCATCGCCATCGGCAACGTCGCCCACGATACCTTAACGAGCATGGACATCACCTGTGAAAAAGTCCGTCACCCCGCACAAGGTGGCAAAAATGATTTTGTGAGGGGTATCAATAAGCTATTGAAATAACTTGAATTACAGATAACAAAACACAATTGGTAAGGGCGTACAGCTGTATGCCCCTACAACGAATCATTTTATAGAATAGAATCTACTGACAAACTCACCAAACTAATTACCAATAACTAAAAACTAATCACTCCCTCACACATCATCCCGAATCCCCGACTCATAATCATACCCCGCCTGATTCAAGGGCTTTATCACATCCAAATCAAGGGGGTTTAAGTCAGGATGAATCTGGGTGAAGTCATCTTGAGGAGCATAACCTAGCAATTCGCGCGTGTCCGAAATATCCAAACGCTTGAAGAGATTCTCACTCAGCCCATGCACAATGGCATATTGCACATCCTCCACATCAACGCACTTCTGCAAGAGCTGAACCGTATCCCGTTGAGAGATGAATTGCGTCGTGTACCTCAAGCTGGCTATGCGCTCTGGTGAATCATCTTCCAGATACCAACCAATCCGCACCGCAATCACCGACAATCCCTCTTGGTCAGCCAGATAACTGCCGAGTGCTTCTCCAAAGGCTTTCGAGACACCATACAAATCGCCCGGCTTGATGGGATCATCTATCTTGGCTTGAACGTCGATGGGATAGCCCGACATTACATGAATCGATGAGGCAAACACCACCCGTCGACACCCCACCGACTTCGCCGCGACCATCAGGTTATATGTGCCAATGATGTTATTATTGAGCAAATCCGCCCATGCCGTGTTTGGATTTGGATTGCCAGCCAGATGTACGACGGTATCCATCCCCGCACAGACTTCCTTTAAGCGAGATAAATCCCCCAATTCCGCCTCAACTACTTCACCATAAAGACGAATGGTCTCTGCTTGTGGGTCATTGGGTAGCACCATCAGGCGCAACTTATATTGTTGATGACTTGCTTGGGCAAATGCCGACCCAATTCGCCCCGCCGCCGCCGTAACCAACACGCGCTTCATATCAACGCACTCTCAATCACCCAAAGCATCTATTGGAGCTTCGTCATCCTGATTCCGTTCAGCAAGAACCGCCTCCAATGCGGATTCGGGAATATAGCCCTGTTCAACCGCATGTTGCGCGGCGACAAACGTATCCGGCACAAATAGGATGTCCACCTCAGCCTCGTTGCCTCGTTGTGTGAACAACTCCAGCTCTTTTGGTACAATCCCCTTCACATCCTGAATATAAATTGTCGAGATTCGCTTCGGAAACTTGAACGCAATATCGAGATAAATATCAGGGTCATGCTCCGTACTATCCCCAATCAAGATGAAAGTCAACTCTGGATAGGTCGTCAGCAACTCCGTGATACGCGCCTTCTTATGCTCACTCCCGCCGGATGTAAACAGATAATTGTCAGAAAATCCCCAATCCGTCAGAAACAACGGACTCAGCGGAATCCCCCGTACTTGAAAGAAATCCATCAGCAAATCATACAAATTCCACGGGCTATTCGAGACATAAAAGATGGGATTGTGTGTCACTGTTGTACCCTGTTGCAATGCCTCATAAAACTTCGCCACACCAGAAAAGGGCAAGCGCGTATTCGCATTATTCAAAAACGCCGTGTGCGCCATTTTGATTAAATTCCCCACATGCGATTGCAACACAGTGTCATCCAAATCACTGATGATACCGTACTCCGCAGTTGTTGGTGGCACAAGGACTTGACCTATTGCAGTAATGGGATGGTCGCGTTGGGGTACAAGCAATTCGTAGTGTACCGTCTGCCATCCTGATATGGACTCAGCCAGTGGAGACTTCAGTGGCAACTGCGCGGTGAAATAGCCTTCTTCATTTGCTTGGATAATTTGCTCGGTATCCTGAAACGTGACTTTAATCCGAGCATGAGGCACTTCGTCACTGTCAAATCGGCGGTACATATCCACCAGATTATCCCAGACGCTATCGTTATCCTCCGCACCCAGATTCTCGACCTTCTCCAGCACCCGTCCTCGCAGAGTGAACACCTGATGATTGCCATAACTGCGATAGGGCAAAATCTGAATCGGGTCATCCCCATCGAGCAGGTTCGTCAGCCGATACTTGAGCGAATCGAAATGCCCTTCGACATCACTGACCACACCCGCCAGTATCGTTTTCCACGATGTCATGATAGATTTTCGTCTAAGATGCGTCGCAATTCCCTTTGCACCAAACCCGGACGCTCATCCCGCAACAAGGGCAAACGTGCGCGTGTCCGATGTAGCTGATTCAAATCTATCACCTGTGTTAGCAGGGCTTCTTCAAAGTAATGCCCATGTGTCAAGAACTCACCATCCGGGTCCACCACGGACGAACCACCCCAGAAGCTCTTGCCATCCTCATAGCCCACCCGATTGCAATGCACCACATACGACGTGAACATGCTCCCATAGGCTTGATTGACCAATTCCACCCACTTCGAGACGGTCAACTTGTCATCGCTCGTCAACCCGCGTGAGGGACTTGAACTATTCAGAATCAGCAAATCCGCACCATCCATCCACAACAGATAGGCAGGCGACATATGCCAGAAGTCCTCGCAAATCAACATCCCAAAGCGTCCATACCGTGTATCAAACGCCCGCACCGTATGCCCACGCGCAAAATAGCGCATCTCATCGAACATCGCATAGGTCGGTAGATACAGCTTATGGTGAATATGCACCACTTCCCCCTGCGAGAGATAAGCATTCGCAATATAAAACCGCTTGCGATTGTCCTCATGCACAAAGCCCACCACCATATCCAAATGCCGACTCGCCGAGAGCAACTGCTTAAATACAGGGTCGGACTCATCCGCTTTCATCGACACTTCCGGCACAAGGTCTTGCACCTGATACCCCGTCATCGACAGTTCAGGGAACACCAAGACCTGCACATTCATCTCACGCGCTTCGTCAATGACTTGCAAATGCTTCTCTAAATTGGTGTTCAGGTCAGCGAGTTTGGGGTATATCTGTGCCATGCCAACAGTCAGGTGCATGGGGGCTACTCCTTTGGGAGACAAGACCAGCAATCATGGGCGTTATGATACCACATCTTCAGTCCAGCAATGGCATGTGTGACAATCCATTGAAATAGCGGATTTCTATGAAGACAAATCAGACCTTATCACTGCTCCCAATTGACGGAGTAAATCATAAATATCAGGACCACCCCATTGCTCCACAAATTTCCCATTCTCAATCCGAATCACATCCAATAGGCTAAACTCTACCTGTTTGCCAGTGGGCGCAAGCCCCAACAATTCGCCTTGATGCGTCCCGCGCATGGTTGAACGAAAGGCAATGCGGTCATCTTCAGCAATCATCTCTTCAACTGTTATCCTTACATCGGGGAACGCCTGCCGAAAGCCAATCAACAACGCCTTCTGTTCGTCACGAGTTAGCGGTGGACTCGTCGGTGAACGATGTCGTCGATAGTTGGGCGCGAGGAAATCATCAATCGCCTCTGGATTTTCATTGTCCCAGACAGCTTCAATATAGCGTTGCAACAGGTCTTTATTGCTGTCAACAGACATCAGGCACTTCTCAGCGAAGGGCTTATTGAGCAGGATTGTGATTCCAGCTACCTTTGAATAATTGCTCATATGCGAGAATCCATGGCGGACGTAAAAAGCCCAAGGCCCGCACATCCTGAAACCAGAATCCAAAAAGAGAATGACGTGAAAATGTTCCACCGCCCATCACCTTACACAGCCGATTCATGACGGACTCGGACAATTCGGCAATCGCAGTTTTACCCAGCAAGGTGTCTTGCAACACCGTGGCACGATCTTGCTCCAAAGCTGTCAACATGCCCACATAAGTTTGCTGGATTTACCAGTATTCCATGTCAATCCGTGTCCACTCGACTTCTTCGCAGGAAAAGGATTGTCACCTTCTCCTTCATCAATGTAACGTAGTTTGGAGCTATTGACATTGAAATACTTAGATTCAAAGAGCAAATCACTGGAATTTGGTTTTGCTGTCTTTTCGTATTCTCCTTGTGACTTTTTGTGTCATCCTGCGTATTCAAGGTCACATTGACTTAGATCAGTTTGGGAAGAGTGCCTGCGATAGGTCTAACAGGATATTGGATTTCTGTAACCATCTTGTCCATATTTCCAACCTCATATAGTACGAATAGCTCACGCACATGACCCTCAATTTGATATGAATTGCTTTCCATCCAGCGCGCGAGTGCGCCATAAGTTCCATGACCAAGTTGGGGATCACCGACCCTTGTAATTGTCAGCATATGTTCAACAGCAGGTAATTCTTCGATTTTAAGATGACTGCCTCCCCCCAATTGAATCGAAACAGCCTCATCAAAATCATCAGCAACTTGGAATCCGAGTTGCAAATCAATGTCACCTTCAAAAAAACCACGTGAATGGAGTATTGCAGTAAAGTATCCGAGAGATTTTTTGCTCATTGCCTCAGGAAGAAGGTGATGCAATGCACCGATAGTTTGTCGCGCATCGTCAATATTGTCATAGATATCACGTGTTGCAAGATATTTTGTTGCAGGAACTGTCTTAAGCACGATGTCGTACTCATCTAATTGCCCCTCCGTGTCAATCTGATCAATTCGCGATTCTATGTACCGGATACGAGACAATTCTTCGTAGACAAGCTGTTCAATTTGGGTCTTCTTCATATATAACATGCCGCGCAACTCTTCTGAGGATATGTCTTCATCTAGTGCGCGCCCAATTTGTTTTAGGGTTAATCCGAGTTCTTTTAACGCTAAGATTCGATTCAAACGCGGTAGCTGAGTTGCGCTGTAATATCGATAACCTGTAAAGGGATCAACCTTTTGTGGAGTCAACAATCCCATTCGATCATATCGCCTCAGTTGGGCAGTAGAGACCTGTCCAATTCTTGCAAATTCACCTATTTGAAACATGGTCACCTCTCAAATTCATTTGCTTTAGAAGTTTAATTAAGATGACCTCAAGTTCGAGAGATCTTATTGGCAATTCAACCTAACGAACTTGAGGAAAGCTTTCAAACTTCACCTAATTACGGGATTTCGCAGTCATTGTGCTATTGCAAATACGGTGTGTATTGTTGTTTGGAGGGGAGCCGCTAACAAGGGAGGAACACCCTTCAGGATAGGTCCAATATTGTTTTGGTGAAATGCAAGGGCATCCTCATTCGCGAAAATTGAGTCTACAAAAAATTGATTAGTAGTCTCGTCAAAGGAAGCACACCAGCTGATCGGTCCGCCTTCAGCCTTTCGTAAAGAAATTTGCTTTTCGCACTGTATTAACAACTCCCGAACCTCCTGAATCTTTTCGGGTTTCGGTGTCATAATTGCTTGGCGATGCTGAATTGTGTCGTTCATATCGATCTCCTATTGGTAGATATTTTGAAGCTTCATGATAAGACATTATTGCCTCTTATCGTGTACGATATGTTTACTCTAAACCTTGATGCAGGGTTAAAGTCAAGCGATATATTATTAGAGACGCGTAAAAATGTAGGCAGTATACAATCAACACTTTTGATACTCTGCAGTCTTATGTTCTTTTTTACAAGTTAATCATTGAGGTAAAAGATATTCCAAAATTTGCCCATAATCGACAAGACCCTTAATTTGATCACGTATATTTCAGCCACAGTTAACCGTTCACCAACCAAGTTTGAAATCGGTTAGAAAATGCATAGCCAGATGCATAACCAAATGCATCCCACTTTACCCTCATTTTGTGATAGGCTGATTAGGCGAGAGAAGGCGACTAAAACCAGAATGAGAGTAAGGGCGTACAGAGTTGTATGCCCCTACAGATTAATGAGAAGATAAAATCGAAAACAAACCCAATTCCAAACGATATGGCAACAAACGGCAACAACCGCCTGCTCACTTGCCGAAAAACAGTTGGCATTGCCGGCAATAAAAACCGAAACCAACAATAGACAAATGACAAAGAAGCAGAGTCCAATGACCGATTGCGGAGAATTCACAGATGAGATGCCTCGCATTATTCTCTCACTCAATCAAGCAGGCGTAATTATTTTGCGAGACAGTGGCGTAATATATCAGAATCAAACTCGTGGAAATACTTGCAAGCAACGATGTGCAGAAGGAGTGCTTGCGCTAATCAGCAACCCAATTTTAATGACAGGTATCCCCATGCAACTCTATCAATGTCCAATTGAAGCGGGCTTGAAAAAGATCGACTGGGACAGAAGTTATTCACGAGTAGGCATCACTTGTGCCGATGAAATTGATGCGCTCCTCCAATCAAACGGTTCCACGAAAAATATTTCTGTAGACCGTACACGTCTCAAAGAATCCGAAGAAGCATGGGTTTATGTCAAACTTAAACCATTGGGTTCTTCACTCTATGAGGGTTCTGGTGCTTGTGATGGCGTGTTAGTTTGGTCAAACAGTGATTAGCTGTCGGGCGAAAAATTCGTCACAGTTTCTCGCTTCGTTGTTGATGATGTAAAGTTACCACCGCCAAAAATGAAAGATCATCGGAAATCTAAATTAAACCCCATTCAAACCAAATGGCGGGAAGCGGCGGGGAACTCCTTACCAGCCGCCGAAAACATAGTTCATCCGTGCGACGGGAAAGATGACAACATATGAAACACATACTGGAATCAAACAAAAAGAGGAGAGAAGTTGATGAAATTGGATACTAATATGCTGATTTGCTGAGAAGCTGACTTGCTACAACGCTAACTGTTCGCAGTCTCAGCTGGAATGAATCGCTTGCAGATTTCCATCGCATATTGCGTGGATTCGATGAGTTCCGTCTCGCGCTTCAGTTGGCGGATGGCGAGGGCTTTTTCAAACAGGCGATAAGCGTTCTCATAATCGGCTTGCTCGAACTTGCTCTTGCCCAAGTGTTGATAGGCAAAGTCCAAGCCATTTTTGAAGGGGTTCTGGAAGGGGCGCACGGTGGCATCGGGGTCGGTCACACACGCCATTATGACCTGATTATAAAGTCGGTCTGCCAGCATATAATCTTGGCGACATTGATACACCTGTGCCAGACGGATGAGATTCCGCAATTGGGCAGAACGGTCACGCAGATGATTGGAGGCAGTAATCGCCATATTGATATAGGCTTCGGCTTCGTCCAAACGACCCAATACCCGACAGAGTGCGCCAATCGTGCTATACAGCGTCATCTGCTCATGCGTATCCTGCTCATCGGCAAGGCGCGCTTCCAACCACACCACGGCTTCCTGCATCGCATCAGGATTATTCGCACGTTCTTTCAACGAGTCGTCAATGGAGTATGACACATCATATGGTATATCTTGCAGGTTCATGGTTTCATCACCGCCCTATCTCGTTTGGAGTCTACCACAAAATTCATTTTTGGCTATTGAGTATTTACAATTTTCACAGATGGCGGGATGTCAACTCTTGGTCGCCGTTGTATCCCGACCAAAATCACGCCACTCACAACCATCGTCACCACATCCAGCCATTGGTCACTACGGAGTCCCGCGAGCATCAGTGCATAATCACCACGCAGGAAACCAATGCCAAACATCCCCAGACTGAGGAGCATCAGCACCCACCAAAAGCGGACATTTCGTCCCCAACCACGCCAGAAAAGGAGCAAAACCAGTATCAAAAGCGCAATCGACAAGGACGTTCCCAGCAGTTGCGTATGGAAACGCGGGGCAAAGATGCCAAACACATCTTCCGCTTCCCACACCATAAAGGCGGGATAATCAACCAGCCGTTGCACCTCGCGTCCATAATGGCAGGCGAAATTCCAGCATCCCAGCCAGCCAGCCAACGCAATCAACGGGATAGCTGGAGTCAGTCGGTCAATCAGGGTCATGAGGTCAAAGTCACGCCAACGCGAACCCAACCAGATACCTATCAATCCGCCAAACAAAACGCCATGCCAATCTAACCCGCCCGCTTGCCAGTTGAGGATTTCATTCGTATGAAAACCAAAATGCGCCCAATTCAGTGCCACATGCACCACTCGCCCGGCAATTAAACCAGCTACAAGGGCAATCAGCAAGGTATCCGTCATTGCAAGGCGTTGGGGTTTGGGAGTGCGCACAATCAGCCATCCAGCAGACAGGATAACCGCGAGTGCAATAAACAAGGTGTAATAGTGAATGACGGCTTCCCCAAGCCGAAAACTGGCTTCCATGCGATAAATTTCTCCCCACTTCGCGTTCCTATCATAAACAACTCTGCGAATTTTTGGGGATTATCACCGTCTTTGCGTAGGGTAAGCGTCGTTTTAGGTGTGATTTCCGTCCAGTTTCGCCCTATTCCGTGGATGTAATGCGATAAATAATGCCCGTTTCCCACTCCGCGATGTAGACTACACCATCCATCCCGACTTCAACATCCACGGGACGGAAGGGAGCATCAAGTGAGCCACTATCGAAGACAGCGAAGTCTTCTGCTGTACCAAAATAGGAGCCTTCGCCCGTCGGAAACAGGGGGACAAACACGACCTTATGTCCGACATTGACACCGCGCGCCAGAGCTGTCGGTGCGCCTGTGCCAAAAAGGGAGACAAACACGCCCTCACGCCCATCAAAATGCGTGCCATAAGCAACGCCTGTCGCTGTAGATGAGGGTGGGAACAAGGCAATCGGTGGGTCGCCTATATCGACGGTGATTGTTCCACGGGGTAGCCAATCGCCATAAACCAGTGGGTAGCCATAATGCACCCCTTCACGCACATGATTGAGTTCTTCCGGAGCCAGATAGAAGCTCTCGTTATCAAATTGCGTGGGGCTATTATCGACAACTATCATATCGCCATTGGGCATCAGCGCGAAATCAGCAGGTTGATGAAAACCCGTTGCAAACAGCTCCACATTTGACCCGTCTGCCTGCGTGCGGACAATGACAGAGGAATAGGTGGCATTGCGCGTATCGGCTTTTGCGCCGATATACAGAAAGCCATCCGCGAAGAGCATTCCATCTGCCGTTAATTCGAGAGGATGCGTGGACAAATCAGTGAAGATGGGAGTCAGGGTGTCGCGCAATAAATCGCCATCACCATCTTCACTCAAGATGCTGACGCGCCCATTGTCGTAGATATAGAGCGTGTCGTCGCCAACCGCTATGTCCATTGCCCCATCGAAGAGGTCACTCTCGCTTTCCAGATGAACGGGCGTGGCATCATCGGCAATCAAATCGCCATTCGTATCCCGCAGGACATAGACATCCCCCTGCGTCGTGAGGACATACAAATCGCCCGCATCGAAGGTCATGGCGACGATGTGATTAAAGGCATTGGGTTGGATAGGGACTTGTCCATAAAAGCGAATATCAATGCCCTGTGCCACGCGGATATGCTGAACAGACGTAATCGGTGGTTGGGTTGGCGTGGGGTTGAGCAGGGTCTGTATTGAGAAGTGGAAGACATCCGACTCAACTGAGGCGCGTTCGCGGATATTGCCATCTACTCCAAAGATGACGACTTGCACCGACCAGTAATAATCTGTCGCAGGATGGGCGCGCACCCAATCTGTAATATCGAGGATGGAGGTATCGGTGTAGGCAAGAACCGTCCGTGTCTCTGGGGTTTGCCCGATGCGAACTTCAAAGGCTTCGTTCTCACGCAGGCGACGTATCCATTCCCAGCGCAGGCTGATGGGAAAGTCTGTAACCGTGCGGTCATCTTGCGGGAAGATGAGACGCAGGGTCGATTCGCGGTCTGCCTCAACTGTGGCTTGAATCGCCGTGGCGATAAGGTCGGCATTTTGCGTGATTTCGATGGCTTGCGCCGTGGCAAGGTCATTGCCCACCGCGCTACAGGCAGAAGCAACAAAAAATAGACATATCCAAAGAAAATATTGAGCAGGTAGATTAGAGGTAAGGGCGGTTCGCGTCACACCTAGAGACTGTGATTCACCGCTTTTACATTGATGTAGATTTGCCATAGCAAGTATCTTTATTAGTATCGTTGCTGTGATGTGACTCAGGTTATACTATACCTGCTTTCATGACATCACTGGATAAACATTCCTTGACAACATCAACTATTTTACCCGACCAAATCCGAACATTAGAAACCTATGCATGGCGGTCACTGCCTGCATTTGAGGAGGAAATACTCGATGGCTGGCGGTTGCGCTTTGCAAATGGGGTGAAAGGGCGCGCCAATTCGGTCTATCCGTTGGCACATGAGGGAATGGACTTAGCTGACAAGGTGCAATTTTGTGAAGCATGGTATGAAGCGCGGGAGATCGTGCCTCGCTTTAAGTTAACGGATGCTTCTGCTCCAAGTGAACTGGATAGCTATCTGGAGGCGCGGGGCTATGAACGATTCAGTGAGACCGAAGTCTATACGCTGGATTTAGCGTCACTTGAAAAACAAACTTTAACAGTATTGGTTGAGCCTAATCTCACAAATACTTGGCTCTCCAAATACCTCGCCAACACAACACCTCATGAAGGGCGGGTTTATACTGAGATACTCCGCCACATAGAACTGCCGTCTCTGTATGCTCAACTCAAGCAGGATGGTGAAGTGGTGGCTCTAGGGCGCGCTGTGATGGATGGGCAGTGGGTCGGGTTGTTTGGCATATGGACACAGCCCGAACATCGCAAGCGGGGGTATGGCAAAGCGATTACACTTGCCATCCTGCATCAAGCGAAACAGCAAGGGGCAACCCAATCCTACTTACAGGTGGTGGCGAATAACGAACCTGCGATACGCTTGTATCAACAATTGGGCTTTGAATATGGGTATACCTATTGGTATCGACGGAAGGTATCCGATGGCATATCGACGTGATTCAAACGGTATATTATTAACATAGAACTATATCTACAATACGTCTCTATAGGGGCGTACAGCTGTACCCCCTTACGAATAAGACACTCTTGCTTAGTATTGATCAATTTAGGTCTGATAGGTCAACCATGATACGCTTTGATACTGCAACACTCTCCAACAAGGAAGCCTACAAATTATTGACGAGCGCGGTTGTGCCACGCCCGATTGCATGGGTGAGTACGCTGAGTCCGACTGGTGGACGCAACCTTGCACCCTTTAGCTATTTCAATGTCATGTCTGCCGCGCCACCGACCTTGATGTTTAGTGTGGGACATACGGGCAGTGAACGGGGTTTCAAAGATACTTATGACAACCTGTCGGAGTCGCGGGAATGTGTAGTGAATATTGTGGATGAGTCGGTTGCCGAAGCGATGAACAACAGTGCCACGAACTATCCGCCAGAAGTGGATGAGTTTGATATGGCTGGTTTGACTGCGCTCGAATCGATTCATATCGCACCTTTCCGCGTGGCAGAAAGTCCCGTGCATTTTGAGTGTAAGCTCAATCAAATCCTCACGCTCGAAAATGAGTATGGGCGGAGTGATGTGATGGTGTGTGATATTCTCGCTATTCATGTGGCGGAGTCGGTGTATATGGGCGACCACAAAATCGACCCCATGAAATTAAAGGTCATCGGGCGGATGGCAGGCTCGGACTATATTCGGTCACATGACCTGTTCCAGTTGGTCCGCAAACGACACGAGACCTCATGATACAATACGATAACGGCGACTATTGGTTGCTCATTCCGCAGCCAGCTCATGCATGGTTTTCTGGAATATTGGCTGAGCATTGGGGCAATGCGCAGGTATCACGTCCCGAACCCTTTCAGTCGGTTGTGCTGGGCGTGACTTTACATGATGTCGGCTGGTTGGCACTTGATAGTCAGCCGATATTAAGCAAACAATCCGAACCCCTGCACTTCCTCGAACCCGACCTCGAACAGATTGACACAATGTATCTGCAAACAGCATCAGATGTCAGCCAAATCGACCCCTATGCTGGGATTCTGGTGAATCGGCATATGCAGATGATTTTCAACAGCCGTTTGATTCATGGGCGTGAAACGGAAGCCGAGTTACGTCCGTTGATTAATGAACTCGAATCGAATGAACTAGCCTTGATTGACCGACTACAAACTCATCCGATTTATTCTGCTTATCTTGACGAAGCCACACTGAAACACAATTATCGCATCCTACGGACGTGTGACCTACTTTCCCTCTTTTGTTGTGGGGCATTTCCAGCGCGCGTATTAGAGGATACACCGTTCCGATATGGTGCATCATTCCAACAGCTGAAGTGTGAGTTAGTCGAACCATGGACACTCCATATCGAGCCGAATCTGTTCAATCGAACCGAAATATCGACGACGATTGATGCGAAGGTTATCCCCAAAAAGCGTTATGAAAGTGGGTGGGATTACAATGATGATTTAATGAAGGCGAGCTATCAAACAATTACCCTAAAGGTCATTGCCGATTAACGAACTATCTTGTATGTTTCAATGTGGGAAACCTCAATACGGCTCACTTTTGTATGGAGACAAGCAATGACGACAGACATTTGGTTCGCTTATCTTGGCGCAATCCTCCTTTTGATGACCACACCGGGGCCCAGCCAATTGCTGATGTTGTCCAACAGTATGCGCTTTGGGGCTAAAAGGTCTAGCTTGACGGCACTGGGAGATTTGACGGCGAATGCACTGCAAATGGTAATTTCGGCAGTGGGTCTCGCCAGTATTCTCTATACCTCGCAAACCATGTTTTTGGTTATTAAATGGCTTGGTGTAGCCTATCTCATTTATATGGGGATTCAGCAATTCCGTAAGCCTATCCAAGCAACGGATGATACCATCGAACCTACCGTGAAACATCGGAAAGACCTCTTTCTGCAGGGCTTTGTCACATCGGCTTCTAATCCAAAGGCAATTATCTTCTTCGCCGCCTTATTTCCACAATTTATCAATCCCCGTGCCGAGCCTGCTGGACAATTCCTCATCTTGGGGCTGACCTATCTGGTCATTGATGGGTGTTTCTTGATGGTGTATGGGGTATTCGCTAGTTGGATACGTCGGCAGTTCCAAGCACGTATCGCGCCATATCTCAACAAAATTGCAGGGGGCTTCTTGATACTCGCTGCAGTTCTGTTGGGTCTGAAACCTGTCGAAGTTGACTAAATGATAAAACGATTGCTTCCCCTATTTGTTATCCTGCTCTTCTCGATGTCCATCGCACAGAGTCAAAGTGATTGTGGCATCGCAGAGACGATTAGCTATCCAATTGATACGCAATTCTTTACGTTGGCGCAGGACTTTGCGATTTCGAGTCCGCGTCATCAGGGGCGGTTTCATACGGGCGAGGATTGGTATGGTGGACGGGGACAATCGTATGGGCAACCCGTGCGGGCGGCGGCGTTGGGGCGTGTCACCTATTCCTATGGGCTTGGTTGGGGTCGTGATGGTGGCGTTGTCATTTTGGAGCATACCTTTGCGGATGGGACACGCGCCTTCACGCAATACGGGCATATTACGGACACGGATACCTACCCCTTCCCGACGAAATTTGCCTGTGTTCAAGCTGGGGAAGTCATTGGTGTGATTGGTGATTCACGTCCGGCTCCGCATTTGCATTTTGAGGTCAAGGTCGTTGATGGGGATACACCCGGTCCCGGCTATGCGTGGGAAGAACCTTATGGCGCAGGCTGGCGGTCTCCCTCGAAGTTTGTGGCGAATATGCAGACATGGCTTCATCGCGCGCATTTGTGGCATATTCAAACAGGGGAAAATCTCGCGGGGGATGTGAATTTGGTATCCCCACCCTTGGTGTTGTTGGATAACAGCGTACTGTACTTTGATGATGACACGATTAAGCGCGCCACACAGGATGGGCGTGTCTTATGGCGGATTGGCTTGGAACGTCAGCCTGTCAGTATCACGGGATTACAAGGGATTCCCATCATCACCTATGCGGATGGGACGGTGCAAGAGGTCACCATTGACGGCGCATTGGGCGACCTGTGGTCACTGAATGAGTCCTTTGCGGGCGCACCCTTGACCATTGGGCAATGGCTCGTTTTCCCAACAACAGATAATCGCTTGGTCGCCGTCGATGACACGCGACGAAACATTGTCTGGGAAGTGGAGAATATTCCGCTGTTTCGCCGTTGGCATGTGGTGGGAGATGAAAGCAACTTCTTGATTGCGCTGATTACGGAGACAGGTGAATTACTGACGATTTCGCAAACAGACGGGGTGGTTGACCGTGCGTTGTTACGAGCTTCGGGGAGTTTTGCGACGGGAGCAAATGGCGATCTGATCGCCTATACGCAAGGGGGCTTGTGGCAAATCACCCCCGATGGCGTGTGGTCAGTGGCGATGGAGGATGCACCGCCGAGTCAAGGGAGTGGGGCTGTGTTGGTCACGCCAGATAATCAACTCTTCCTCTTTGATGGCGCGACACTCCACTCTTATGACGATGAGCGCGCGAGTTTGTGGCAAGCCGAATTACAAGGCGTGTCAGGATTAGTCG
>JANQRM010000270.1 GCA_028284565.1 Anaerolineae bacterium
GCATACCAAATGGCATCACGATCGTCCGTATTCTGACCCAAAACTTGGAACTCGGTATTTGCTTGCAAGAATGTGACAGGGGTTCGATTTTCCCCAAAGCCGACCCGTACACGAACCGTACGCTCCTTATCCGTCATCACCAAGCAAACACCTTGTGAGGGTTCTTGTGGGGCAATCACGAGGTCATTGACTGCTTCTTCTTGTAAATCGACGAGGGTAGTCGGCAGAGTAAAAGCATCAAGTGGCGGTTCAGTAAACAGTTCGTAGATGCCTGATGGTAGCATCAGCTCGAAGAGACCGTCTTCCACAGTGACACCCAACCATTCATCATCCGGCAATTGGAAATCCGTCTCCAACGGTTCGACCTGCAACCAGAAGGTTTCATTCAATATGCTCCCATCAGAATCCTCGAATTGCCCTGATAGAAACATGCCATCCGATAGGTCAAAATCCTTGTTCAGATCATCGGTTAACCCCTCTGCTCCCCAATTACGATAGGCTAACCCCAGTTCAGGGTCTGGGCGGACAAAGACCTGTATCCACCCACCTGTTGGCACGTTCTCAACAACATACATTCCTACCTCGTCGGTTATTGCCAATTGTTCATCATCCTCATAAATAACTTTCACGACGATACCGTCTACAGGTTCTCCGTCATGCGTGATTTGTCCAGTGACAATTACCACATCTTGTGCAATCACCGTCGATAATTGCAGTAAAAATCCTAATAACAATACGATTCGGATGACAATTGGCGAATGACGATGCATGACTCGCTACTCCTACATATTGGCTTGACACAACAGTAGTTTGTACACCAACAGTACAAAATCGCGCTTAACAGAAGGGACAGACTACGAAGCCTAATAAATTAGGGTACAATATAATTAGGTAAATTTGATTATAACAAGGCAGGGTTTGAAATCGCAACTTTCACGCGTACAGTTATCTACGTTGGTCCCTTGCACGTCGTTGTCAAAAATAGTTGTGCAAATATCTGTTGACAAAATGATCATGTTATCGAGTGGTTTCATACCCATGAAACCTTGCTACCAAAATCCGAAACATAATGCGATTATTTGATAGACGATCACTTGGGTAAGTTATTATGAGCATTCAAATCAGGAAGACTAAGTCATAGCTCCGCCTTCCTGAAATGGGCAAGGGCGATTTGCATCACACCTTGAGACTGTGATTCACCGCCCTTACTGTTATCTGATTTCTAACATCTGATGTCTATTAGGCGAAGTCGATGGACCAGCCGCTGTAGATGGTGGCGTGCCAAGCGAGGGCGAGGGCAATCACGGTGTCGTCATGAAGCCCGGCGGGCGCGCTGTAACGATAGCCACCACTGGGTAGACGCTCGATGCTGAAGTTGGTGAGTTCATTCATTAGCACCTCGTCATTGAGCAGGCTGATTTCGGCCCGTTCGATGGCGAGTGCAAGCGATTCGATGAGGGCATTTTTGTTGTGTGCGGTGGTGGTATATGCCCGAACGGGCAAACCTTCGCGTTGCAATTCCTCGATGTTGACACTGCCGATGCTGTTGGCTTCTGCATAGATAACGCTGGGTTGCCAGACATCACACAACGCCTTGAGGCGACCCCGTTGCAAGTGCCAACCGATTTGATTAAAGCGATCCATCGCCACCATCTGGCGCGTGTCCGTGTCGATGATGACGATGACCGTGTAGTCATTTTCACGCCCCCAATCGACCCCTGCGACATAGCGATGCTCTTCGATGGGACGTTGCGAAAAAGGCGCGGAAGCAATCCCCCGAAAGCCCCGAAACACCTGCCCATCATCGTCCAAAAACTCGGCGAGATACTCGGTACGGAAGGTACGTTCTGGGGTGCTTTTTTCGATGATTTTGATGTCATCAAGCAGGATGATAGGGTTCATTTCTGAGGGATAATTGAAGGATTCCCAAGCGGGTTCGGTGGGGTCTTCGCCCAGTTGATAAATCTGCCAAAACCAGTTGCGTCCGTTGGGTGTGGAGAGGAAGACGGCGCGTCCTTGTGTCTCTAGGAGCATGGGACGCACGACGGATTCCCAGAGGCTGGGGTGCATGTATGCCGCCTCATCGAGGACGACCATATCCAACCCTTCGCCCCGCAGATTGTCGGGATAGTGGGTGGATTTAAGGGCTATCATCCCGCCATCGGGGAAGTCGATACGCCTATCCGTATTGCTGATTTTGATACCCGTCAGCCGACTCGCGTTCCACTTCAAGTTCCTCCACACCTGATCGGCTATCGCGCTGGTTGGGGTAAGCCACCAACCTCTGCCCCCGTCTATCGCTATTCGCATCAGAATCTCCATGCCCAGAATCGTCTTGCCCCAGCGTCGCCCGCAACTGACGACTCTGTAGCGTGCGGAGGTATTGAGTATCGCCAGCTGTCCAACGTGGGGCGTTTTGAATCGTACCGTCTGGGTTGATGTATTCGATGTTCCATTCGGTGTGTTGGGTGTTATCATGGTCGTTTTGATTCTCCTTGTCTTGTTGGATGAAGCTGTCGAGTTTGCCGAGTTGTCCGACGAGTGCTGAGAGAGTGGTGGCGAGTTGGTTGAGGGGTGCGTCTTGGATTTTTTTGTTGTCCATTGTATGCAGGACAAAGAGTGTTTTTTCTGCGAGTTTGTATTTGGTCTGTGCCAAAATGTTGGGAGTTCGCAATTTCGATTCGACTTCGTATTTCTCGAAAATTTCCTTTCTCTGGGTATACCAACGTTGTAGTGTTTTGATGGGGATTTTCATTTTGTCGGCGACTTCTTGGTAAGATTGATTGCCGAATGCGATGGCGTGAAGTGCGTCGATTTTCTTGTCGAGTTTGTAGTGTTTAGCCATTGATCAATTGCTCCTTTTAGCATTGGTTGGCTGTTTGAAAATGAGGGTTTTTGGGGTTGAAATGGTGTGAAACGTGCTTCCAGCGCGAATTTTAGGGCGGTTGCGCGATTTTCATGGATTTTTGTCCTTTGGTTATTTTGATGAGCAAAAATTGGTGCCGAAAAAGGGCGGGTTGCGTAGACACAAACCTTGATGCAACTGTCCGCCCCTACGGGAATTGGTTGGTTTAGGATGGGGTATTAATTTGTGGTTGGGGTTATTATCCCCACCCCCAGCCCCTCCCCAATTCTTAGGGAGGGAGGTTTTCATTGCAGGGACGGTTGGGATTTTGGGGAATGGGATGTTATTTGGGGAGCTAGATTAGAAGAATTTATGAGTTAATAAGCTGGACATTACCATTATCGGTTAAATGGTTGACCAGTTGATTTATTAGTCGTTCTTTTTCAATCATTTTGGGATCAACACTAATGGTTTTCCCCAATGAAATTCTGCCAAAATTATTGTGCCTGTTGAAATATGCACTCAGCATCATCAAACAGGCTATGTAGATGAAGCCGATGGCGGGTTCGATTAGCAAAAGTGGTACGATAATCATCACGCTAGCACCCAATAGCATCCATCGTAATGATTTATTCCGCACGATAGCGGAAAAAGAATTCGGACTCAGTGTTACAAACGTTTCCGTTTTATTCCAAGTTTTTAGAGCTACATAGACCTTTTGTTTCTTGGCAGTCTTGGCGTAGGTGACTTCAAAATAGTGTTCGCCATTTGTTGCGTTTAAGGCAGATACATGAAATTGTGAGAGGTTCAACAATTTCTCGACAACATCAAGAACAGGCATTTCCAAGATAAATTGTGTATCGCCCAGTAGATATTCTGACTGTTTTTTATTCATCATATTATTCGCTTCAAACCCATACAAGGATGCAGGAATCCATCGTTTTGGACTTCTACACTTGTATTATAGCCTGAGCAAGGAAAACGACGGACACACGGGGTTCGCGTAGACACAGCTGTTATCCCCAATTCTTAGGGAGGGAGGTTTTTATTCCTTCGCTTGCAGGCGGTTGGGGCTTATTGGGAAGATATTCCTATTCCCTTGTTTGGCAAAGGGGCAATAGGATGGAATGATGTCTTGTTTAAGGAATTTGTTTGGCAAATCTTAAGGTTAGAATGTTGCAATATCATTTACAATGGGATGAAGGGAATGGAGCTGACGCACTAGCAAGGAGACACTATGTATAGTGCAATTGTGGTTGATGATAATTTGTCAAATTTGGAATTGATTGAGTTGTTGATGCGTCGATTGGGCTTTGAGGTCTTTACAGCGAATTCGGGTAAAGGTTTATTGAAGTTGGCGCGTCAGCAGAAGCCGGATGTGATTTTGACGGACCTTGCGATGCCTCATGCCGAAATTAATGGCTTGGATGCGATTAAGATTATCCGCCAAGACCCCGACTTGAAAGATATTCCGGTGGTGGCGATTAGTGCGGTGACGGGGATGTTGGAAGAGGCGCATGATAACCGAAAATTTGAAGCCGTATTGCGGAAACCCTTCCGAATTGACCAGTTGCAAGCGATTATGGGACGACTTTTTGGGCAGAGTTTTACTTAAATAGACATCAGCGGTCAGATTTCAGACATTAGAATGATCCATCGCTTGATGGATTTTTTGTTGTTCGTAGCGATCAAAGGTCAGTCATCAGATTTCAGATGAACGATTATGGGTTAGGTGGTGATGATGGGCGATGAGTCGAAGGGGACCATTCCTGATTATGAGTCGATGGGTTTGACCAAAGATGATTTGTATGACGTTGAGAAGTCGATGAAGTTTTGGATGCAGTTGTCGGAAGAAGATTTCGCACTGCGGATCGTACATGATATCAAGATGTATTCACAACAAATAATCGATTTATTAAAATCCAATTTGATGAATCATGGAAGCAATATTGCAGAAACTGATAGATTATATGCTGAATTGAAGGATTTCGGAGTAAAGAACGTTAGGTTAGCCGAAATTCTCGCACGGTATTTTGAGCATCATCGGGCGCAAGGGGATGGGGAATAATCCCCACTTGTACCGCGTTCAAATCCCCCTCTACTGCGCCTTGCGCCTGTGGTTCATCTCCCCCCCGCTTGTGGGCGTAGATGGCATAGATACTCATCTTCGACACTCCGACTTCCCCTCCCCAAATCCGCGCCTAGAGCCTGCGGTTTCTTAGAGAGGGGAGCTTATGAGAGACTAAACTGAAACATTGTACAAATTGAGCGTATCTCAATTTGTGTCGAAGCGACTCAAGGAGAGGTATAGTCGGTAGCGACTACATCTTCTCCTGTGACAAAGTTATAGGATTCGACGATTAACTGGAAGACGATCTCCAGTTCAGTATCAGATTGGGGCGTATAAAGCATCACCAATCCCTCCCAACCCTCTCTTTGCTCTGCCCATGGATGTCGCTCTGCCCAGCCCATTTCTATCGCTTCAATCGCTCGTGGAAGGGGCAGAGGCGCATGTAAACTGCCGTCTGGGTGGATGTGACTGAATTCGCGTCCGGCAAGGATGACTTGGGGTTGGGCGATAAACGTGCCTTCTGTTAACCAGATGCCTGTTGCGCCCGGTAATGAAGCGATTGCGGGGGGCATCTCGATATTGGGTAGAGTGGCAACCCAACGATGTAGCGTGTCATTGAGTTCTGGTACGGGTTGAACGCCGATTTGCTGATGGGGTACTGTTCCGGTTGTTGTGGGTCGTGCGCCCAATCGTCGCGGTAAGGGTGTAAAGGCAGAATCAGCAATTTCCTCATTTTCCGCTTCATCCGGCTCGAGTTTTCTAATCTGCCCATTCATTGTATCGGCAATGTACATTGTACCTGTGCTGTCGAAAGCGATGCCGTGTGGTGAATTGAGCGAGTCCATCGGTGTCGCAAGATAATCCCCTTCTGGTGTGAAGATTTGTACCCGTGTTCCTTGTGCCTCTGAAATATAAATCAAATCGTCTTCGTCTATGGCAATGCTGGTTGGTGTCAAGAATTGACCGTCGCTACTACCTTCTGAACCCCAAGTGCTTAAATGCTCGCCGGCTGGGGTAAAGGTTTGTATGCGACTATTCCCACGATCAACAACCCAGATGTTCCCATTGCTATCAGAGGTCACTCCCGTTGGGTTCATCAGTTGCCCCTGTTCTGAACCTCTTTCACCCCACGTCATCAAGAATTCACCATTTGAGTCAAAGACTTGAACGCGATTGTTGCCCCAATCACTCACATAGACCAGTTCTTCATCGTTCAGGGTAACAATGGTAACGACCATCGCCGAAATGAATTGTCCGTCAGCAGAACCTTGTTCACCCCATGTTGCCAGCCATTCGCCATCGCTGGTGAATTTTTGGACCCTATGATTGCCACTCTCTGAAACGTAGATATTGCCTTCAGAATCGATTGCAATCCCTGTGGGATTACGAAACTGCCCGTTGCCGCTACCTTCTGAACCCCATGCGACAATTAATTCGCCACTGGCATTGAATTTCTGAACTCGGTTCCCCATAAACTCCGTGGTATAGATATTGTCCTCTGTATCGATGACTATAGCATTTGGTCCCATCCATCGCACATCGTTGTTGCTACCCAACTGCCATCCCTCGATAAGCGTGTAATTTGGACTTATTGCCATGTCCATATCCTCATCTTGTGCTTGAATTAACTGAAAGACAAAAACCGAAACAATGATGATTGGTATACATAATGTCCTCATTCGATAGCGCATAATTGATCTCCTCTTTCTGCAACACTTATTAGACGCAAGAATAAGCAACCGCATGAAATTGAGTTGCTTATCCATTCATTTATGCTAATTCCGCTATGATGAGCTTAACCAGCCCCGATTGCAATTTCCATAAGAAAACGCCAAGCATTCAAATGTAACCAGTCATCATAACCATCCCAGTCAGCATATTGAGGTAATTCGATGACATTCGGGATTTCAAGGAAATCTGTGCCTTTTGCGAACTCGGCGAAGATTGCACCTCGTAAGTCTTGCAAATACTGAAGCTGATCGACCACTGCTGATGGTGCGCCTGATGGTGCGCCATGTGTGAACATGACCGTGTCATATTCAAGCTCTTGAATTTCAGCTAAAGTGCGTTCCCATTCTGCTGGGAAGAAATCGGGTAGGTTACCAAAGCCAACTCGATTGGGTACAACTAAATCGGCAATGAAGATAATATTGTCTTCGGCGAATCGAGCAACTACCATGCCGTCGCCATGATTTTTCCCGAAATAGTGGAGTTCAATGGTCTTATTGCCCATTTCGATAACATGAACATCATCTTCCCATGCTTCATCAGGAACAACGACATCGGGATGCGGATGAGTTAGTTGCCAATCTCGTGCATTTACATGACTCATGATGGTTGCACCAACATCTTTGAACACTTGCCCGCCACCTGTATGATCCCAATGGTTATGGCTGTAAATAACATAGCGGATAGGCTGGTCAGTCATACCTTGAATGGCTTGTAGCATACCTTCAGAATGCGGTGTATTCATGGGATCAAAAATAACCACACCATCGTCTGAAACAACAATGCCGCTGTATATGAAACCATTGCCAAAGCTATAAATACCATCGGCAACTTCGGTCAGAGTGCTTCCCTGACCTTCACCTTCCTGAGCGATACTCAGCAGGCTCATGCCGAACAATCCGACAAGTAGCATTGTTATCAAGATGAGTTATTTACGTGAGGGGTTCACTATCTGCCTCCTTATGAGCTTTCCCAAAATGTTCGATTTTGAGATAGAACGATGATTCTAGTAAATCAAAGTTGAGACAGAGATAAAATGTCAAAATCGCTTTATGTCATGTCATTTTCTTGTTTTGCTTACGGTATTCACTGGGTGAGGAATGATTGTAATTCTTGAATGCATGGCTAAATTGGTAGGGGCTACCATAGCCTAGTGTAAACGCAATCTCCTTAATGGATAAATCCGAGAACTGTAATAGACGTTTTCCTTCTAGGTTAATTCTATCCAGAATGACTTGCTTTGCAGATTTTCCCAGTATCCGTTTTGTTAGTTCAGAGAGCTTGCTTGCAGAAAAATTGATCGCATCTGCATAATAATTTACGGAATGTTGCTCGTGAAATTGATTTTCCAACATCGTTACGAAATTTTGATATAAGTCATACTCCGTATCATCAACATTTGATAGCTCACAGATACTTTCTTGTTGAAGACGTGAAATTCGCAAGAGCAAAAATTGGAGCAACAGCCGTAAGCTGTCGTCCTGTCGAAATGATTTCGTACGATTAAATTCGATTTCCATCAATTGAAGCACCGACTCAATTTCTGTAATTTCATTTGTTGGAACAGAGAGTGTCTGATTATAAGAGATGGGATTGTTGAAAAGGGTTGCTCGATAACTCCATATTTGTCCAAATGTTGCTTCAGGTAAAAAAGCATCATTAAAACGAACCGATTGTAATTTAAAGTGCTGATCAATCTCACTGAATTGATGGACTTGACCTTTGGCAATTATACAAAATGTATTGGGAACCAATTGGATGACTTGACCATCTATAAGATGTTTGCCTGTACCTGATTTTGTCCAGATTATTGTCTGATGCTCATGGCGATGCGGTGTCATTGTTGTTAAATCAGGGAAAATTGAATAATCCGTTGAACCGATTTCAAATTCTGGCGTGCCTTGTTCAAATAATTGGATATAAGGCAATTCTTGCTTGTCAGACATATTTACCCTTAACTCAATTTACTCACAAGTTGTTAGGTGGCGTTGGCAAGCAAAGTGACAATAAGAGCAATGGCGGCTGGGAGTGCTTGCACGATGGTGATGCGACGTGAGACGGTGACTCCGCCGTAGATGCCCGCGATGATGACGCATAACAAGAAAAACACTTTGAACTGGAAGGCAGTGGGTTCTGTGGCGACAAGGCTGTAGAGTAAGCCTGCCGCGAGAAAGCCGTTGTATAGTCCTTGATTGGCGGCGAGTGTCTTCATGATTTGGGCGTGTTCGGGGGTTGTGCCGAAGATTTTCATCGTGCGCGGTTGTGTCCAGAGGAACATTTCTAGGGCGAGGATGTAAAGATGTTCGAGGGCAACCAAAAGTACCAAAATCGAACTGATTGTGTCCATACAGTAGCTCCTTGATGTTATGAAAACGTTGTTTTCATCGGACAGGCAGAAGCCAGTCCCTACTTATTGAAGATTATTTCGTCAGATTTGGTTTATCTGGATGGAGTATGGCATTGTTTGGGATGGATGTCGAGTCGGTGGGTCAAGATAGATGTCAGAGGTCAGATAACAGATTTCAGTTAGCGTTTCAGCAGGTCAGCGCGTCAGCTAACAGTTTCGGGCGGATACAGTGGTCACGCCCCTACAGGATATCTGCGAGGTTGGGATGTTTTACGCTCGTGGTTCTTATCCCCTCCCTCAATCCCTCCCCACTTCGTAGGGAGTGAGGTTTTCAGTTAGGTTGGATTGTGTTTAGCCGAAGCGTCCGGCGATGTAGTCGGCGGTTTCTTGTTCGGTGGGATTGGAGAAGACCTGCTCAGTTTCGCCATATTCGACGAGTTCGCCCCAGCGGATTTCCATTGCGCCATGTGTCTCTTTGCGGATGTTGTAGAAGGCGGTGTAGTCGGAGGCGCGTTGGGCTTGTTGCATGTTATGGGTGACGATGACGATGGTGAAGTCTTCTCGTAAGTCGTGCATGAGAGCTTCGATGCGTTGGGTGGCGATGGGGTCGAGTGCCGAGCAAGGTTCGTCCATCAAGATGACATCGGGTTCGACGGCGAGGGTGCGGGCGATACAGAGGCGTTGCTGTTGTCCACCGGAGAGTGCGAGACCGGACTTCTTCAAATCATTTTTCACTTCGTCCCATAAAGCGGCTTGGCGAAGACTGCGCTCGACAATTTCATCGAGGATGGATTTATTCTTGATACCGAGCAAGCGCGGTCCATATGCCACATTGTCGAAGATACTCTTGGGGAAGGGATTGGGTTTTTGGAAGACCATGCCAATACGCCGACGGACTTCGACGGGATCGACATTGGGTGCGTATAGGTTTTGTCCCCGATAGAGGACTTCGCCTTCGACACGAGCAGTCGGAACGAGATCGTTCATGCGATTGAAGCAACGGAGAACGGTGCTTTTGCCACAGCCAGAGGGTCCGATGAAGGCGGTGATTTTGTTGCGCTCGATGGGTAGGGTAACATCGCCTACAGCGCGGTAATCGCCATAAAAGACGCTTACGTTGTGCATCTCGATGGCGTACTTGTCGTCGTTTTTGATTTTTGGTTTGGGTTGTTCAAGTGTGAGCATGTGGTTTCGTCTTTAGTTATTGGTTGTTAGTTGTTAGTTTGGTCAGAGAGTGAAATTTTGTATTCAATCCCCACCCCCAGTCGGGCGTAGATGGCATAGATACACCTCTTCGACATTCCGACTTCCCCCTCCCCAATTCTTAGGGAGGGGAGCTTTTAATATCTGATCCGATAGCGGTTGCGGATGAAGATGGCAGTGGCGTTTAGCGTGAGCATCACGATGAGCAGAACGATAATAGCGGCGGCGGCGATATTCTGGAATTGAGCCTGCGGACGCTTTGCCCACTCGAAAATTTGGATGGGCAGTGCCGTAAAGTTTGAGAAGGGTCCACTGGGATCGACGACGATAAAGGTTGCCGCACCGACCACAATAAGGGGTGCTGTTTCACCGACTGCACGGGAAACCGCGAGAATTGCGCCGGTCATGATGCCGGGTAAAGCGGCAGGCAGAATTTGTCTCCAGATCGTCTGCCATTGGGTTGCGCCCAAGCCATAACTCGCTTCGCGGATGGTATTGGGAACCGCGCGAATCGCCTCCTGTGCGTTGATGATGATAATCGGCAGAATCAATAAGGAGAGGGTTAAGCCAGCCGACATCAAGGTGCGTCCGTTGGCACTATCTGCACCGACGAATGCACCACTGGTGAATTGTTCTAGGACGCGGACGAAGATGGTCAAGCCGAGCATCCCATAAATAATGGAAGGGACACCGGCTAAGTTGCGCACGTTGGTTTCAATCATGCGATTCAGCCAATTGTCGCTAGCGTATTCTTCGAGATAGATTGCCGCGCCAATCCCCACGGGTAAGGAAGTTGAGACGACGATAATCATCAAATAAACTGACCCCATCAAAGCGGTGCGTATCCCAGCAAGGGATGGCACGGAGGACATAGGTTCACGGAGGAACTCGCCATCGAGCCATGAATGGGCGCGTAACTCTGCATCTGGGAAATCTGCATCGCGGGTGGCGATGATTCGGTCATAATTGAAGGTGGTTTCGATAAGTGACCATGCCTGCAATACTTCTAGCTCGACGATGTCATTGACGATGATGTCGCGCAAGGTATCGGCAGAGAGGTTATCGCCCAGAATTTGAAGATGGTCGCTCCCCTCTAGGTCGTTAATGGTCAAGTCTGCCCATGCCTCGTCATAGGTTTGCCCTGCCAAGACTTCGCGGATGGGTGCTGTCGTAAATACTGAGGAATCGACTTGGCTGAGGTTATCCCGAATGACCAAACGTAGTCGAT
>JANQRM010000273.1 GCA_028284565.1 Anaerolineae bacterium
CGAGTTCTCACTGGTCCGCATACGATGTGCCATCCGTCGGCAAGGATATTCTGGCATTGATCGAACATTTTGGTGGTCAACCTGCTCATGTCATCGGCACGTCTTTCTCCCCCGCTTCCATTGTCTGGGCGGCAGTCGAAGCACCTAAAAGCATCAAATCGCTTATTCTCATCGGTGCGTTTGTACGGGATGCTCAGCTAAACCCGATTATGAAGGGCGTGATGTGGTTCATGATGAACAACCCCTGGCGTGTGCGAACTTGGCGAGCCTTCTACCCATCGATGTATCCGGCACATAAACCCGATGATTTTGATGACTATCTTAACCAGTTGACCAACAACCTCAAAGAAAAGGGGCGTTTTGATGCGGTAAAAGGCTTTGAGGCAACCAGTCGCAAACCCTCAGAAAGCCGGTTGACGAAAATTCAAGCACCAACGCTGGTCATCATGGGAACAGCGGACCCGGATTTCCCTGACCCAGTTGCCGAAGCCAACTATATTGTTGAACAAACAGGCGGTCAATTGGCATTGATTGACGGTGCAGGACATTATCCACAAACCGAAAAGCCCGACAAAACCACACCCGTCATCATTGAATTTTTGCAGGGTGTGTAAGATTATTAGGCACATTGGGGCGTGACCGATTGCGCCCCTACCCATCAAATAGACGTGGAATTGCTTTATGCCCTATCCCTCTCAAATTGACCGTGAGCGCATTATTGAAACCGCCCGTGAGCTAATCGAAACACAGGGCATTGATGCTGTGACCTTGCGTATGGTCGCTGATCAGCTCGGTGTCAAAGCCCCATCGTTGTATCGCTATGTTAAGAACAAAAACGCGATGCTACTCGCAGTCAATGAAGTGACGCACCAAGAGTTGACTGACGCGATCATGCAAGTTGCCGATAGCTCTACACCCCTCTCCGAACGTCTGGTTTCGATAGCCATTGCCTATCGCCAATATGCCCATGCTCATCCTGTTTGTTACGAATTGGCAATGAGTAGTAATCCCGAAATCAAACCGCCACAGGACGTGCTGGTGCAACAGGTATTGCCCTTACAGGCTTTATTCGCCCAACTCACTAATGAAACCGTTTCGCTCGTCGCGTTACGGGGCGCACTTGCGTTATTACATGGTTGGGTGAGTTTGGAAATTAATCAGCAATTACAACGAGGGGGGGATTTAAACGCTCACTTTGAGCAAAGCTTTCGAGCTTATCTGGCAGGCTGGCAACAGTAGATTTATCTCCGATGCCGATTAGCAACCACAGGCTGAATGAGCCTGTTGAATAATCCTCAATCATTGAGAAATTGTTGATAGTCTCGTTTAAAAGTGTCGACATAATTCTTGAGAGCGATATTGCCTACATCAGGTGGCACTGTTTCCTTTGTACCGACAAATTGCTCAAACATAGTAAAGAAATGGTCTAGAATAGTTTCATAATCAATATTTGGATGGGCACCCATATTAAAAGGAGACGAGAATAAACCTTGCCGGAAAATAACCTCAATCCATGCGATAATTTCCACATCGAGATCAGCACGAACTAGACCATATGTTTGCAATGTACTAAACCACTTGGTATTCCATAGTAACATACCGGACATTGCCTTCTCATATATTGGATCATGAATGAAGCTACCCAGAACGAATTGATTTTGTGCATAGAGCGCAAGGATAAAAGGACGCTGTCGAACAGCTAGCACAGCATTACGATAAACGCCCCGTAAACTGCCTCCTTCAGGGTCATGCTCAACCAATTCTAGCCATGTATCCATGTACGCTTCACTCTCGACCCAAAGTAACTCAGTAAACAAAGTTTCTTTGGTCTTCCATTTGGTATAGATTGTACTGCGCGCAATGCCTGCTTCATTAGCGATGTCCTGCATAGTTGTTTTGTCATAGCCCTGTCGCAGTACCGCGCGGACAGCAGCTTCTCTGATACGTTTTTCTGTATTCATATTTCACCTATAGACAAAATGACAATATTTGTCTAAAATGTACATAAGAGATCGATCTGTCAAGCAATAACCATCTGTATACTACATAAGAACGAAGGATAGAATATGAATTTCACATTTCCACATGATAACAACCTGCAACGCTCAAAATTGATAGCCTCTTTGTTAGGACCAGTTCTGACTGCTTCGACCCTAACAGAAGCGATTAACCTCCACATTTACACCACTCGCACACCGCAGGTTACTTTCCTAAATGGAATGATATTATTTGTATTGGGTCTGGCTGTAGTTCGCTTTCACAACCTCTGGCGACGTTCATGGGTCATAATCATCACAATTATGGGCTGGATGATACTTCTTTCCGGTTTGTTCCGGATGCTATTCCCGGATGCTCAACAAGCCAGTATAAGTCCAGTCACTTATGCTGTCATCATCGGGCTCAGCTTGGTTGGTCTCTTCATGACCTTCAAGGCATATCGCTAAGTTTGGCTACTAGTGAGCAATTGACGGAGGTGTAGTGTTATATACACCTATATTAAGTAGAATCTATGGTTGCAACTTCAATAATCGTCTACCTATCATAGATCACTACTTATAAGTAACGGAGATAAGCTAAAGTAAGATGTATACAAATGGGGAAAATATGACATTTCTCAAATTGAAATATCAAGAGAAGGTTGATGATTTTCTAGCTCAAAAGCGCATCGCGGTCTGTGGATTGTCCCGATCAAAAGACAGCGGGGCAGGTGCGATCTATGTGAAATTGCGTGAAAACAACTATGATGTTGTCCCAATTCATCCAGAAGCTGAAGTATTACATGGTGATACCTGTTATCCAAATCTCAGTGCAATTCCCGGTGGTGTGGATGCGGTCTTTATCATGAATAGCCCGGACATTAGTGAAGGTATTGTCTACGAAGCTGCAAACTTGGGCATCGAACATGTATGGATGCACGATAACACTATGATGCCATCAAGTGTTTCACAGGTAGCCGTTGACTTTGCTACCGAACAAGATATGAATGTGATCGATGTAGGTTGTCCGATCATGTTCTTGCAGCCGGACTTATTCCATATTTGTATGCGCTGGATAATCAAGGCGCGTGGCAAAATGAAATAGTCAATATATATAGGAAAAGCCTGCCATGTAAGTTTTTCGCAGGTTTTTTTTGTTTCCTGAATACTTACTTCAGTTCAGAGTTTATATGCTTGATATAGGAGTCGAGCGATGACTTATTTGATACACCCTCTGAGAAGGTTAAAACTGTGTCCACAAGGGTGATTGAAAAGTACAATGGCTCTCGTTTAACCACCTCGGTTCGTAAGCCAACCTACAATCGCAAAACTGATTTACGGGTCAAACGACATGACCCTGTTGCTAGTCCTATGAACCGTTTTACAGGTGATGTGGCGAAGATGTATGCCATACGTCTTATGTTATTGATGGTGGTAAGCCACGGATTATTCTGGCTTCATTGTCTCAAGCGTTTATTTAACAGACAGCTAGAAAACTCACTCCTGACTCTGCTGGTGAGGTAGCACTCAGCATCCCATTTCATTTTTTGTGACTTGAAGTGAAAAGTTGAAACTATTCGCTTGTTCCAATCGAGGACTTTTTCAACAGCTTGGAATGATGTGCGACTATCCTACTCACGCCTCTATAACGCAAATGCAGGAGCGTGTTGCCCCTGCATGTTCTACTATCTATGGAGTTGTTTGGCTAATGCCTTCTAGTCGTGTCTTCCCATCAACTGCAAGTTCAATGATTTGTGCATAATTTCCGACGCTTTTCTTGCGTCAACGTGAGGTCGAATCTATCTGACCTGAATATGGAGAATTTTCACAAACCCTCGATACCCCGTAGAATGGGAAATTTAGAATTACGGATGTGAAGCTGGTGTTGCAGGTTCTTCCACATACGTCCTCCATATAAAAGAAAATTACTGTTGTAATAACTTTCTTTATGTTGCTGACAGTATATGCGGAAATGAACAAGTTCCCCAGTGACAGATGTCATAGTTTGGAGGTGACATATTACTTTTGCTGACAGCAGACCAAGTGGGTGTGCTTTATTGCCAAGATAAAGTTGCTTCCAGTATATTTATATTGACGTAGGCACAAGAAAGGATGCTGATATGACGAATCAGACTCCGGATGAAGTAGTGATTCGTGAAGTGGCTTTAGACTATATCGAGGGCTGGTTTGAGGGTGATGCTGAACGGATGGCACGGAGCCTACATCCTAACTTGGCAAAACGCTCCATTCGCTATGATACTGAGGCAGGTGAAACCCGCTTTTTTCACATTTCACGAGATGATATGGTCGGATACACGGAAGCGGGTGGTGGGCGTGATGTCGGACGTGACAAGGTTTACTATCACATTGACATCCTCGATTCGGGTCAGGATATGGCGGTGGTCAGGGTTGAATCGTATGGCTACCTTGACCATCTTCAGGTTGCAAAGTGTGATGGCGAATGGTCTATCGTCAATATCCTTTATATGAGAACCCAGACTGATTGATGGACAGTTGAAAGTGAAGGCACATCTACATTGGGTGTGCTTTTTAGATGATTGTATTTGGATTAGGGGTGGAACAATCGCCCGATGAAACTTGGATTGATTGCGGATATTCACGCGGATTATGATACGTTAACCAGTGTGTTGGCGACTCTACAGACTGTGCATCAGGTGGATAGGCTCTTGTGTGCAGGTGATCTGGTGGGTTATGGGTCACAAGCGAATGCAGTGGTGGCGTTGTTTCGGGAGTCCGATATCCCCACGGTCAAAGGCAATCATGACTCGCCCTCAGCAGACATCACATCGAAGAATGCGGAGTACCTGCGCCATTTGCCCTTCGACCTGCGTACTGAGGTGGCAGGATATAGCATCTATCTGTGTCATGGGATTCCGCAGACGAATGTGATGGGTTTTACTGAGCGCATGTTAGCTTATGACAGTGCGCGGGACAGCGTGCTGGGTCTGGGTGTGGATTTTGTGCTCGCGGGACATACGCATCAGGTGTTTTGTCAGCATGTAGGACAGACATGGATACTCAATCCCGGCGCGTTGTATGCTCAGAGCGACACGGGAACGTCACAGAGTTATGGCATACTCGATTTTGACAGGCTGGTATTCACCATCTGGGATTCTGTCCGTCATGAACTGAAGACTGAATTCCTCCTCGAATCTTTATAGAAGCCTATATGAAGCGTTGTTGTCAAAATGTGACGGTATTGGCTATAGTGTATCCATCTGTCTGATTGAATTTTTGTTGTGTCAATGCACCAAGAGATTCGCTTTTGTCGTGCGCATGATGATGTCCGTCTCGCCTATGCCCAATCTGGAGGTGGCTATCCGATTGTGCGGGTGGGGACTTTTCTTACGCATCTGGAATATGATTGGGAGAGTCTGATTTGGCGACCATG
>JANQRM010000292.1 GCA_028284565.1 Anaerolineae bacterium
GGTGCGTCGGGCATTGGCGCGGCATACCAATACATCATGGGGCAATTCGACGCAATTTCACAAACGGCTGAGGGGCGTGTTTATGCCTTCCCGATGGAATTTGACTCGAACGCCTATGATCAAGTTCAACTCCAGCGCAATATCGTCGCTGTGATTCAAGGGACACAAGCCGGTGGGGGGATTGTCGTCATTGGCGCACATTATGATAGCATCGGCTCACCCATCGACAGCGCAACCGCCTACGCCCCTGGAGCCAATGATAACGGCACAGGTGTCGCGGCAGTTATCGAACTCGCCCGCATCATGAGCCAACGCCAATACAAATCTACTGTCATGTTCGTCTTATTCTCTGCAGAAGAGGTCGGGCGACAAGGGAGTAAAGTCTTCGCCCAATGGGTTCAAAGTAGCAATCAAGATGTCATTGCCATGTTCAATATCGACACGATTGGCAATATTCATGATCGCGGCGGCAATGTCAATGACCGCGAATTGCGGGTTTTCTCTGCCGGACCCAATGAGAATTCCATTTCGCGTGATTTAGCCCGTATGGTCAACTTCATCGGCTTCAACTTTGGCTTAGACCTCGAACTCACCGTCGAAGACCGAATTGACCGTGAAAATCGCTATGGGGATCATCAATCCTTTAGCGAGATTGGGTATCCCGCGATTCGCTTTATCAATGCCTATGAAGAGAAAAACAACGCCGACCCCACAGACACAATCGAATTTATCGAGGCAGAATATCTCAAACAGTCCACACAAGCATTGCTCGCGGTTGCCACAGCTCTTGCCGATGGCATCCGTCCACCCACGAATATTACCCTGCGCGATAGGGGCAATGGGGTGAACAACTTGGTTTGGGAACCTATTCCCAGCGCAGTCAGTTATGTCATTGCACTCCGTCAACCGGGGTCGCTCTATTTCAATCAACAAATCGAGGTCACAGAAAATTCAATCGAGTGGGATAAGTTCTCCCAATACGCCGGGATCGCCATCGCCGCCAAAGGATCGGATGGACTCGTAGGACCCCTGTCAAAAGAAATCGAACCGTAGGAATCAAGATTCCCTAACAGAGTTTGAGCGTTGCTTTTTGAGATGGCTGTGTATAATGGAGAAGAACCAAAAAAGTCAGACTTGTTAGCCTGACTTTGTGCCGGAGGTGGGACTCGAACCCACACGCTCCAGGGAGCGATCGATTTTGAGTCGATTACGTCTGCCAATTCCGTCACTCCGGCAAGACTACTCAAAGTAGACGAAAATCATACCCAATTAGGCAAGCAATTGTCAATGGCGAACCCCACCACAGCCGAAAGCCTACTCATCCAACAAGCCCAGAATGGCGACCTCGAATCGTTCAATCAATTGGTGTTGGAATATCAAGATTTGCTCTATAGCATCACCTATCGCATCATGGGGACACGCACGGCGGCGGAAGATGCGACACAAGATGCATTTATCACCGCTTATCGCAAGCTCGCTAGCTATCGTGGAGGCAAGTTTTCGGCATGGCTGGCACGCATTGCCACCAACACCTGTTATGACGAACTGCGGAAGCAAAAGCGTCGTCCTGCCAGCTATCTCGATGACCTGACACCAGAAGACTCGGATGATGAGCCACCCATCCCATCTAACACAATATCACCCGAAGCGATGGCAGAGCGACAAGACCTGAGCCGAGCCATCCAAGATTGTATCCAGAGCTTGAGTGACGACCAGCGCACGGTGCTTGTCTTGAGTGATGTGCAGGGGATGAGTTATCAGGAGGTGGCGGACTGTGTAGAGTCGCGGTTGGGGACGGTGAAGTCGCGCTTAAGTCGGGCAAGGCTGGCTGTTCGGGATTGTTTACAAGCATTTCAGGAACTTTTACCGACTGAATATCGTCTAGGGAATAATGAGTAATGTTTGCACAAGCTAAAGAGGGAATAGTGGATAATTGATGGCTACGATGCTGACATGCTGAAACGCTAATTTGTGATGGATTAAGACTTGATGACGGAACGAGGCGGATTTTCGCCACAAGACTACGAATGGCTTTCTGCCTACATTGACGGTGAACTCGACGCGAGTGAAGTGACCACGCTTGAAGCGCGTCTGCGAGATGAACCCCAATTGCGTGTAGAGTATGAGTCTCTGCGCCAGACGGTGGGGCTTATCAACCAGATGCCACCCCTGAAAGCACCACGTAACTTCATGCTGACGGCAGATATGGTGGCACAACGGAGGGCTTCACCGAAAGTCATTCCCTTGCCACGCCAACGCTTCTCGCCCGTGTTATCGAGCCTTGCGGCGGCAGTGTTTGTGTTCTTATTTGGGGGCGTGTTCTTGCTCTCCCAATTGCAACCCCAAGCAACTTTATCCACAGGCGCGAGTGAAGCCGGAGCACCCACCTTTGTTGCTGATGCACCTGCATTGGAGCCAACAGAAGAAGCTGAAGCATTGGACTCAAGTAATACAGCGCGAAGCCTGTTGGGCGTTGCAGAGTCAACTGCTGAAACGGCAACGAATACCCTCACCCAACCCTTAGATGGCACGACAGAGATTCCGGGCGGTGCGGACGATGCCTTCTTGGGCGACACGGGTGCTGGGGAAGAGAATAATGATTTCCGTGATGATGCTGATGACGGTGCGTTTCGCTCCCAAAATGAACCCATGGACATGGCAGAGTCGGATGAGGCAGAAGATGAGCCTGATGCCTTGGATGCCCCACCTGCGCCAGCTGTAGCCGATGGTGAGTTTGCTATCGAAGAAGCCAATCTACAGACGGAAGATGTTACAGGAGATGGCGATGCAGACGCACCTATGGCAGGTGGTGGATTTGCTGACCCCAACGCAACTGGATTGATTCCGCCGGATAATGTGAGTGGTGCGATGGCATTTGCGCCGATTGATACATATACGGTTATTACGCCTGTTTCCAATATGTTCGATCCCAACTTAATCTTGACTCTGACTGCGAATGCACCTGTGGCACAGCAACCTGCCGACCTCAATCTCACAGCGACGACACTGATGGAAGGTTTTGTGGAAGCCACCCAAGTTGCAGGCACGAGAGACGCTAATGATCGGCAAGAGACCCGTAGTCGTACGAGTGATAACCTGCCTCTGGCATTCATGGGCTTGCTGGGTGTGAGCATCCTTGCGGGTCTCCTTGTGTATGGATTCATGCGACGAAACGCAAATCCATGAGCCGAGTTGCCAACTTTTGCCCCATCTGTGGCGCACCGACAGCATTATATTCGCGTGATGGTCGGGAGCGTCCGGTTTGCACGAGCGCGGATTGTGGACGCACGGTGTACTTTGACCCCAAAGTCGCGGTTGTCGTCTGGATACGGCAAGGGGATACGGTCTTGCTTGTCCAGCGCGGAATGAATCCCCATAAAGGGAGTTGGGCGTTGCCTGCCGGATTCGTCGAATGGAATGAAGCCCCTGAAGATGCCGCCAAACGCGAGACTTTGGAAGAGACTGGACTTCTTGTTGACATTGACGAACTCCTTGCTGTTTTCCCTAAGAAAGATGATGGGCTGGCGGACATTGTGATTGCCTATTCGGCGACAATTATCGGTGGCGACTTACATCCCGATGATGATGTGGTCGCGGTTGCATGGTATACGCAAGCGACTATCCCAGAGACAGCGTTTTATCCCTCGCAGACATTGATTCAGTGGTGGAAAGATGGAACTTTGTAGCTGAGAAATGCGTCATCGTTTCTCGCTTCGTTGCTGACGATGGACAATTAGCACCGCCAAAGTCGAGTTCTTAGTTTTTGGTTCTTAGTTGTTAGTTTCAATCGTTTTTGTATATTTGTTCCCCCTCTAAATCTCTCCCCCCGCTTCGCAAGGGGATACTTTTTGTGTCTATTTTGAGCATTCTATACTCAGGTTACCCTAGATGCCGTTGAAGGACTTCTTCGGGGTCGAGGTAGGGCATTTCGATTTTGAGATAGCCTTTCAAGATGTCAAGGGCTTGGTCGTGTGTGACGTGATAATTGTGTGAGCTAATTAGGCGTTGGCGGGTGATTTCAGCAAGCAGGATGGCGGTGGCGACGGACACATTAAAGCTCTTTGCCATGCCCATCATCGGGATGTAGATACTGGAATCGGCGAGTTGCGTGGCTGTGTCGGATAAGCCATCTTTTTCATTGCCGACGAGGAGGGCTAGCTTGGGATGGGTGAGGTCGGTGTCGAAGAGGGATGTGGCTTTATCATCGGCAATAGTCGCTAAGAGATGCCAGCCGTCGTCTTTGAGTGCTTGGAGATGCGACGGAACATCTTGGGATACCTCATATTCGACCCATTTGTTGGTGTAGCTAGAGCTGTAATGTCCGACTTGGTTGGGGTCATAGGGTGGCTGTTGATCGAAGAGGACATGGATGGTATGAATCCCGAAGGCATCGCAACTGCGGGTGATTGCGCCGAGATTGTGCGGGTCGAAGACATCTTCCATCACGACGGTTAAGCCAGCTTGTCGGTTTTTGGCAACATTGAATAGGCGGTTAAAGCGTTGGTCGTTTAGCATAGTTGTTAGTTTTGTTTGACTTTGGTTTGTGTAATGTTGGTTTGGATTTTACCGTCGCACCGATGATATATTTTTTCGACGGTTGGCAGGCACGTCCCCGTTGTAGCGACGGTTAAAGTTAGAATTCAGTTTGATTTAGATTTATCCCCTCCGTCTCTTTGAGCCACTTCCCCGCTTCCGAGCGTAGACACTACGGTTCTGCAAGGGAGGATTTGACTCCTAAATGGCGAAAATGAACTTTCGATAGAGATACCTAACACTAATATCAGCGTATCATAAACCATTGTAAAAGTATGATGCATCTGCCCATGCATTTGGCTATGCATTTTCTAACTGATTTTATACTTTTCAAACTTTGTGCTAGTGATGCCTGTTGCTTATCTTTATCGCTGTATGCTCAAAGTATGACAGCTACATGAAACAGCTTCTAAAGGAGCTTCTTTAAAGATGATAAGGGATGAGCAGTTTGTTGTTTCTCAGCAAGGGTCGCTTACATTCGTTCACTATTCGAGTTGATTGCTGAAGTGTAATCGCTAAACATTTTTCGTGTTCTGCTTGGTATTCTTACAACCATCTCATCGTTTATTAATCTGTAACTTTCATCATTACAATCACTTGTAGTCGTCATCTTCAAAAATATTATCATTTAAAGGAGTCAGTATGTTTGAGCAACACAATGTTTCAAGGCGAGATATTTTGAAGGGGATTGGTGTTGGTGCGGTGGGTATGGCATTGTTCCAATCTAGTTCACAAGGGGTTCAGGCACAAGATGAGATGATGGGGTTGCCATTGGCGGCGAAGTATTACGGGTTTACGATAGGTGATTTTCAAGCGATGGTCATCAGTGATGCGAGTGCGGGTCTACCTGCCGCTATCATGGGAGCCAATCAAGATGCGGCGGATGTTAATGCCTTTATGGAAAGTAAACTCTTGCTGGATGCGGAGGAGAATATTCCCAATATTATTGACATTCTTGTGGTCAATACTGGCGATGATTTGATTTTGTTTGATACGGGATTGGGCGCGAGTAATCAATTGATTTCAACCTTAGGAGCAGTCGGGATTACGCCTGACGATGTGACGAAAGTCATCATTTCTCATTTTCATCCTGACCATGTGAATGGGCTTTCGAGCGATAGTGGCTTGACTTATCCGAATGCAGAGGTCTTCTTCCCACAACCAGAATTTGACCAGATGCCAGCCGATCACGCCGCAGTTGCCAAACTCCAACCGGCGATGGATGTGGATATGGTGACTCTATATAACGATGGGGATTCACTGGCGAGTGGGGTGACTGCGATGGCGGCACATGGACATACGCCGGGTCACATGGCTCTAATGATTGAATCGAATGGAGCATCGTTATTGAATATCGTAGACTCTGCGATTAATGTCTATAGTGGCACGGAACATCCCGATTGGCATGTCCGTTTTGATTCCATTCCCGATATGGCAGTTGAGAATCGGAAGCGACTGTTTGCCATGTCATCGGATGATAATGTTCGTCTCTTTGGCTATCATTTCCCCTTCCCCGGATTGGGATTTGCGGCGCGTCAAGGTGACGCGGACACATGGTTGTGGACACCGACTTCGTATTAGTCTAAGTTATTTGTGGCATTGCTGGGCGTACAGCTGTACGCCCCTACACACATCTATTGGTTTCAAATGTTAAATGAATTTATCGCTTGGGTGGTTTTTGGGCTTTGGCGAGTGTTGCTTCGCCAGTTTGTCCATTGACCAAGCCGAGGCGGACATCGCCATCTTCTTCGAGGAGGGTGGCTATCCACATGGGCAGGAGGAGCAAGCGGAAGGACATCTGTTGCACCATGATGCTGACTCCAGTGAGTTTTTCGCTGTCGAAGAGGGTAGATAACCCTTCGTGTTTGTGCTGGACATCAAGTCTGGCTCTAGCGCGGGCTTCGAGGGAGGCTTTGTCGAAATCTATGGCGGGGAGTTCGGCGGGATATTTGGCGAGAATCTTGGGGTCGTAGGGTTTGGCTTGGCGCAAATCCATCGCAGAAATTTTGTTGACTAAGGTAGGTTTGGGGGAGAGTACACCTAATATGGGCAGGTTATTTGCCATTTCGGTGATTTTCGTGCGACGAATACGGTCTTGCAGCATGCCGACGCTGACGCGGTTGGAATCGTCTTGGCGACGTTCATAGGTAAGCGTGGCTTCAAGCACCATATCGAAGACCCAGAAGGGCAAATAAACCCCTTTCATGGCGGCGCGCTTGATTTTGTTGTTGACGAAAAAGCCTTTAAAGCGTTCCTTTTTACTGTCGAGTTGTTCGCGGATGGCGTCTTGGGCTTGTTGGTCGGTTATTGTGAAGGGGACGACTCCATCGGGTTGGCGGAAGCTGTTGAGTGCGTCTTGTTCGATGACATGATTCGAGCCACAGAAGATGCAGAAGGATGACATCTTGCCGTCGGGGAGGGTCTGGTCTGCACCACAGTTGTTGCAATGGAGCAGGCGTTCTCCGATGACCCATTCGACCCCTTTGGCGCGTTTTTGGTGGAGTGCC
>JANQRM010000298.1 GCA_028284565.1 Anaerolineae bacterium
CTCTGGAAAGGTTGGGGCGACTCAAAAGGAGAATTGTTGCGGTCTCGTCATAATTCCATACGCAGATCGTCGTATTGTCTCTAAAGAGCTTTCTTACATATATTGAAGATGAGATTTGAATGAATCATTAGGAGATGAATTATGTCACTCGTTGAAGTAAGGCTCAGCGATCTAGTCGCCCAACATTTAGAAGATGAGACAAAAGTCATTTTTCATGACATCAACCCACCCGAGACTCCTCCTTATCTGGAGAGCGGAACTCAGCTGGTTGATATGAAGACAGAGGCAGAACCACCGGACGAAATTGATCGTGCATACGGAGGTAGACCAAATGTCCCCGCTTCAAATATTGTGAGAGCAATCCGAAGAGATATTGGAACAAGCGGTTATGAATTGCACATCTCAGATAGGAGCTATACGGGATACTCAATTTGGGAAGTTTCCAACTTTGTAAGACGCTACGACAATACCAACCACGAGCGGTATATTGCAGAGGTCTTTGACTGTGATGACTTTGCTCAAGTGTTACAGGGCAATGTTAATCGGTATATGAAGGGTATTCCCCTAGGAACAATCTGGTACTATGGCACTTCGAATGGCAAGCCATGGGGACATGCAGTTAATATTGGCTATTGTCATCGACAAGACAAAATGTATCTCATCGAACCCCAGAACGATAAGTTCTACAGGTTTAACAAGAGTGCATGGCGTCCAGGAATGATCATCATTTAACATGATGTCAGCGCAACAGGTAGCATTGCTTTTTGACCCGCTATGCCTGCTGAAGGCAGAAACTATCTCGAAATGATTGCTTTTGACTATTGGCTCAGATCGGTTTCTGTCTACAGCCGTAAAATATTTGTTTGTCAAAACGGGTGAATATAAAGATATGAGTAAAAGCAAGCATCTCGCCAAGTTGTTTTTAAGTATTTTTACAGTCATTTTTGTCTGTATTATGTTTGGCTGTGTTCCCACCCATGATGCCAATAATATGACTTCATCAAATTCAATTGAAAAAGAAATGGTCACGATCACTATAGCCAAAGAAGTTTATCCAGGAAGTACAGAATATTTAGTCAAGATTATGGGAGAAGAATCAACCGCAAGTGTGACGATCACATACTCTTACAACCCAGTTACTGAAGAGGAACTTTTTCAAGGAGACTTGTCCCCTATTTACCAAGCTGTTCTTGGAGAATTGCCGCAGGATTTATCTTCAAATCCCAATCCTGATTTGCTTTTGGATAATCTTGAAGCCTATGGTTGGGGTATCGTTGATGACGTTACCGTCGAAGACGCTGAGGGCAACGCTATGGTGTCTGAGGTTAGAACAGTTACGATGCATGCCAAGTAGCTGAGCAATGACATCTTCCTCTCCCTCCTAAGCTCAACTTTATCCATTCGTACAACCGTTACAGAACAGTAAACTCAGGGTTCTAGCTTTTGTTGAGGTATTTTCTGTATGTCACAGAGGGTATCCAACACAGCTAAAAGGCTTGAAAAGTCGTTGTAACTACTGTGCTTTCATGGGAAACTCTCTAACCATTTGGACAAAGTTGAGCTAAGGGGATTGCACAAAAATAAAGTTCCAGGTTGAGTCTGTAGATGGGTGGATGGGTGATGGGGGATTATTTAAGCGCAAGCACCTAATCTTTCTTCAAATAAGTGAACCAAACCAAAGCCAATACTCACTCGTAATACTGCCTTTATCTTGGCATCACCCTAGAGGTTTTAGCGCACTATGCAAACGTTGAGTTAAATGTTGTGGGTAGGCTTTAGTCAAAGACACTGAATCACATTGTTGAAAATGACAGAATTGTGTAATGGCGTCTACAAATGCAGCGATGACTAAATCTTCATCAAATTTATGGTGTTCAAAATGAAGTGATTTGATCTCTAAATGGCTAATTTTTCGGTGGGCTTTACAATCCATCCGCCCAATAAATTCATCGCGGTAAAGGAGTGGCAGACAAAAGTAGCCATACTGACGTTTTGCCGCAGGTACATAACACTCTAACCGGTAGTCGTATTGAAACAGCGCTTTAAGCCGTTCTCGCTGAATGACACTATTGTCGAATGGCGAGAGAATCGACATGCGGTTGTTCAACCGAGGCAGAGAGCGTTCCAACGCACCAGTTTCCAATATAAATACTTCGCCACTGCTCACGTGTACTTGTTCTAACGTGTGCTGCGCCAACCTCTTGGTGACCAAAGCTTTTACAGCCTTGCGTAGGTCAGCATTTCGGCGCTGGTAGGTCAGCCCTTTAAGTGAAACCAACCCATGGCAGCGCAATTGTTGATCGACAATATGTGCCGCAAATTCTTCCATGCTGGGCATTGTTGAATTTACGTGAGATGGCAGTACCCGCTCGGTCAAGTCATATGTTTTCTGAAAACCTTCGCGGGCGCTGACCATTAGATCGCCTTCCATATACAACTGTTCGAGTGCTTTTTTGGCTGGTTTCCAGTCCCACCAGCCGGCACGTTTTGTGGTGTTAGTTTCTTCTATATCTCGAGATCGTATCGGGCCATCTGAACGTATGCGAGACAACAATTCACCCATGAGCTTTGTATCACGGTTTCTATACCAATGGGTTTGGCCACTTTTAATAGCGTGTTTGTAGGGTAAGGAGAAACGAAAATCGGCGATGGGGAGAAAAGCGGCCGCGTGTGCCCAATATTCAAAAATGTCTCCATTGAGCAACATTTGATGCGTCATGGCGGGCTCAAAC
>JANQRM010000306.1 GCA_028284565.1 Anaerolineae bacterium
CCCGTTTGAGGTACGTCGTATACATAAACTGGGGAACGACATCGGTATAAACTTGTGGGCTGAAGAAGTACGGCGTTAGCATGAAATTTTCCCTGACACAACAATATTACGCTATATAACAGGAGTATAACACAATATTACAGATTGTAAAGTTAGGAATTTGATATAATAGGGAATACAGGGGGTTAGGAAACACGAAAAACAACCACCGCTTTCGAAGGCAGTATAATTTTAAACTTGATCATAGACTTGTAGTGAAGTCTTAGTTCTTATTTTGGGTTCCTGTGAAGGCTTCGGCTGTGGCATGCCCAGGCTGGCTAACACCATGCGGTCGGACAAGCTTTTTGACCGTCTTCAAAAGAATGGTTAAATCCAGCCAGACGGAGGCATGATCAACATAATGAATATCGAAGGCAAATTTCTGTTCCCAAGTGAGCATATTTCGCCCATTCACTTGTGCCAATCCAGTGACTCCTGGCTTCATTTCCAGACGACGTGCCTGCTGTGGAGTATACAAATCGATGTAATCCATCAATAGAGGACGTGGACCAATCAGGCTCAGGTCACCGCGTAATACGTTCCATAATTGCGGCAATTCATCAATACTCCAACGACGCAAAAATTCTCCAAAACTCGTCAAGCGGTCCTCATCACTTAACAAATCACCGTCAGCATCATGAGTATTTGTCATCGTACGGAATTTCAAAATCTCAAAAGGTTGTCCTTGATAACCTGCACGAGTCTGTCGGAAAATTACAGGACTTCCCAATTTATACCGAATCAAGATAGCAACAACCAGCAAAATAGGTGCAATTATGACCAAACCAAGGCAACTCGCAAAAATATCCATCATTCGCTTCAAAAGAGAATATAATGAACGTTGTTTAGTCATATTACGAAAGACCTGTTGTCGAGATTTTATCAAAAGCATAAAGATGAACCTAGAGATGAGACATCGAAAATTTTTCTGACTGTATCAACTATACAATAGTAACAATGAAATAAACCTTAAGGATTACAATAAATAACAAGCCTATAAAGACACCTTAACAGAACAGAGATTAAGGTTTGAAACCTATAACTAAAATTACAATACGGACTTATCGCTACTTTAAACTATTTAGTGTACAATGATACTGAACACTTGTTCCAAACATAGTTTCTAAAATTTCCTGAGGAGGGAAAATGTATACTGTAACAAAATATCCACATGGAACTTTTTCTTGGGCAGATGTTGGCACCTATGACACTGAAAAAGGGAAAGCCTTCTATATGTCGCTCTTCGGTTGGAGCAAAGAGGAATGGCCGATGGGAGAAGGCATGACCTATACGATGTTCAAACTCGATGATGAGACGGTCGCAGCACTCAGCCCAATGCAACCCGGCGCAGCCGAACAGGGCATTCCCCCAGCATGGACAAACTACATCACAGTAGATGACGTGGATGCACTTGTAGACTCTATCAAAGACAATGGTGGCACTATTGTACATGGTCCAATGGATGTTTTTGACAACGGACGAATGTTGATATTACAAGACCCAACAGGCGCACATGTAGCACTATGGCAACCGAAGAGTCATATTGGTGCAAGCGTTGTCAATAAACCCGGCGCAATGTTGTGGAATGAATTGGCAACCCGCGACCTCGAAACAGCCAAAGCCTTCTACAACAAAGTCTTCGGTTGGGAGTATGAAACCAATGACGATGGCTATGTCTCTATCAAGAACAACGGGCGATACAATGGCGGAATGATGGCGATGGACGAAAGCTACGGCGAGATGCCACCTGTGTGGACAGTCTATTTTAACGTAGACGACTTGGATGCCTCTGTCAAAAAAGTTGAAGAACTTGGTGGCAAAGTCATGGTGAAAGCCGAAGCCCCCGGTGTCGGACCATTTGCTGTCATTAACGACCCAACAGGCGCAACACTGACGATTATGGAAGCCGAAAACGCCGAAACTTGGTTAGAACACAGCTAACAATCAAAAACCCCGATTTAATTAGGTCGGGGTTCTCTTTTTTCCCTTATTCCTCTACGCGCAATGCCACAAAATCGATCTCCAATATGACTTCATCTCCAATATCAGCAACATTGGGCGGAGCATTAATTGTTAATCCGAAATCTTCATACAACACCACCGTACTCGCAAAGCCAAAAATGCGTGCCTCACTCTCCACAGTGACAGAAGCATCAAATGTGACCGATCGTGTGACATCGCGTATGGTCAAATCGCCAACTATCTGGAAGTCAATCATTCCCCCTACACCAACGGGGGTTTGTGACAAAGCAATAAGTTCCGTCGGGACAAAATTAATGAACTCAAACTCATCTTGCGCCGACTGTAAAATCTGACCCCGAATCGATTGGTCACGGAATTCAGTATCGGTTCTTAAAGTTCGTGCATTGATGGCAATCGTTCCAACCTGTGAAGCGGGTGGATCTTGGAAGTTGACAATGACATCCCCCGCGACTCGACGGGTTGTTCCCACGACAGTAGTTGGATTACCTGCCAATGTTTCGTCAATCAAAAAGCGGACTTCGGATTCATCTTCTGTGATTCGATACAAGGCGCGTTCTGGAATATCGGCTTCAGTGGGTTCGTCCGTAGGAGCCGGAGTTTCTTCCATTGAAGGATCGCTAGAACCGTCGCTTGTTATCATCACACCAGAGGCAATATCATTCAGCTGGCTAGACAGTGAATCCACTTGGGTCGATATATCATCAACTTTATCATTGAGTGATGCGATCTCTGTCCCAACTAATCCAAGGGCATTAGGCGTTGGTGTGGGTCCGTCAAGCGATAGGGTGGGGGCGACATCAGCAGTATCTCGGCTGGGCGTCGAATTCCCACCCGTTGCCCACAAAATGCCGAAGACACCCGCCGCAATGCCCACACCAAACCCAATGATCAGGAGTAAGATGATTCCGATATTCCGTTGCATAAGCGTCCTTTAGTCATTAAATTACAAGTATAAGAAGTTTAATCAACATAAGTTCATTATTAAACAACAAAAGAGTCGTAGAGCAACTTGCCCCACGACTCATTGCATGTTTATCTTATTCTAGCCACTAAAAGCAATGATTTGACCGTCTGGACCACCCGTGGTGTTTGTGCTGACGTAGAGAGTTCCATCAGAACCTTGGGCAAGTCCATAAGGAGCAGTCAATCCTTCAAGAACCGGTGTAATCGTACCATCTTCACCGACCATGACGACCCGACCCGGACCGAAACCTTGATTGAAGACACCAAACTCCGTAGCATAAATTGTGCCATCATCGGTCACGAGTAAGCCGGTTATAGCTGTCAATCCTTCATAGGTTTGGACAAGCTCACCGCCTGACCACCGTTCAATGCGCGAGCCAGCTTCTGGGAAGGGGAAGCCTGTCAAGAATCCAACGTAAACATCACCATCTGGACCAATTTCGACACTGGTCGGCACTGGATTATCGGTAGCATGATCCCACGCGACGACGACTTCTACATCACCCATCGGAGCCCAGCTCATTAAGCAATTGCAACCCGCGTTTGCAATTAATACCGTTCCATCTTCTGTCACAGCGAAGTCTGTTGGATTAGACTCTCCATTCGGATTGCCATCTGGGTCTTCTTCGAGTTCAAGTGTTAATAAATCGACAAAATGGAGGACACGTCCTGTCTCTTGATCAACTTCAACCAACGCTGAGGAGAAAGGAATTGAGTGATCGGTTGATTCTCCCAACAAAACCCAAATTGAATCATCTGTTGCTAAAACAGCACTCACACCACGAGTTCCACCTTCACCAAAACTGCCTAATCCAGTAATAACGGGGGTGATAGTCCCATCAGGTGAAATCATACTTATTCGTCCAGACATCCCATATGCGCCATCATTCGCATCAACCTGTGGACCAGCAATACCTGCTTCAGCGACCCAAATATTGCCATCTGCATCCACGGACATATTGCGCGGATTGAGTAATCCATCGGCAACAACATCACCATCTTGCGCAATAGCAATTGGCACAACCAAGGCGATTAAGAAGAGTAATAAAAACAACTTGCTTACATTCATCTCTAACTCCTGCATAAATTAACAAAACGGACTACCGTCCAATTTGATACGATGTCAAAAAGTTATTTCGTAATCTTTAAGGAAACATGAGAGAGAGATGAGAAAGAGAATGTGGTGTTTGATTGAGAATAGTGTATTCATATTCTTAAAATTGTTAAAAATAAATAAAATCCAACTTTCTTAATTCTATTTTAAGTAATTGGGTGTATGATAGCAATATAGGTAACAATTCGTAAGATGGAGGCTGGATATGGTTGCCAATACAGCGCACAAAATTGCAGGAAAAGATTGTCCAAATTGCCACACACTCAATCAGGTGGGTATCTTATTCTGCGAGTTCTGTGCGAAACCTTTGGAAGATCAGACACAGACAAAACCCACACGCCCGCCCGCTCTGGATCAAATGATCCAATCCCAACTGGATGGTAAGGAAGAACTTCAAGCCGAAAAAGCACTGGTTCTTCACGTTATCCAAAACAACACCACCTTAATTGTTCAACCGCAAGAGCGTGCGATTATTGGTCGAAAAGCCTACACTGGTCGGACACCTCACAATATCGATGTTGACCTTGGTCCTTTCGATGGCTTTGGTAAAGGTGTGTCTCAAATTCATGCGGTAATCAAGCGTGAAGGTGAGTCGGTCTTTCTAGTTGATATGGGTAGCAAGAACGGAACCATGATTAATGGTGCAGAGTTGACTCCGCACAAGCCACATCAGATTCGACATGGTGAAATCGCCTACTTCGGAACAATGCCTGTTCGCTTTACCTTTACCTAACCTTTTCCTTCATCTTACTATGCTAACGGCGGAGTCCTTCAACCGTCGTTTTTGATTCCTATTAATCCGAACTAAGCACATAGCCTATGAGAGCCAGCGTTTACGGCGTTTATAGTGCTTGACATCTCGATAACTTTTGCGCTGACCGACATCGGTTAAGCCGAGGTAAAATTCGCGGACATCAGCATTGTCTTTGAGGTCAGCCGGTGTCCCATCAAGGACAACCCGACCACTTTCCATAATATAAGCATAATCAGCAATGCTCAGGGCGAGGTTGGCATTTTGCTCGACGAGAAAGATGGTTGTTCCTTGTTCACTGTTGATGCGTTGGATGATTTCAAATATCTCTTGGACAAGGAGGGGAGCTAATCCCAATGAAGGTTCGTCCATGAGGATAAGACGGGGTTCGGCCATGAGTGCGCGACCAATCGCTAGCATCTGTTGTTCACCGCCAGAAAGGAAACCAGAGACCTGCCGCCGACGCTCTTTAAGTTGTGGGAAGTAGGTGTATACGAGGTCGGTCTTTTCCCGAATGATGTTGTTATCAGCAATGGTATACCCTCCAGCACGGAGATTTTCTTCGACGGTGAGATGCTCGAAGACGCGCCGACCTTCCATCACTTGAAAGATGCCCATGCGGACGATTTTGTCGGCATCGGTGAGATGAATCTCTTGTCCATCAAAGACAATTGTGCCGTCAGTGACTTCGCCATCTTCAGGCTTGAGTAAGCCGGATATGGCTTTGAGGGTGGTGGATTTACCTGCACCATTTGCCCCTAGTAGAGCCACGATTGTGCCTTGTTCGACAGCCATAGATAACCCTTTGAGGACGAGGATGACATCGTTATAAATGACTTCGATGTTGTTGAGGTTGAGGAGGGCAGTGTTGTTGGGAATGTCCATATCATCACACTTGTAAGGGCGTACAGCTGTATGCCCTTACAAACCGTATTTTGAGGAGAAAATATCTACCCATCCATCTCTTGGGCGCGGAGGTCGATGAGATCGCTGGCTTCGACCCATGTACCATCTTCCACACGATAGACACGGGAGGCACGGGTAGAACGATGGTCTTCTTCAGTGAAGGTGACAGGTGCAAGTAGACCGCCTGTATCATAATCTTCGAGTGTTTCGAGGCTGGCTTTGATATTGGGTCCGGTTAAGTCCATGCTATTGTCGAGCGTGAGCTGAATCGCGTGTACCATGACATCCATCGCCGCCCAGCCTTGAGTAAAGTGGAGGGAGGCTTCTTCGAGTGCGTCTTGTCCACCGAGATATTCACGGGGTTGCTCTTGACCTTCGACATCGACGGTGGTGGGGGTGAAGGGAATCACGCCAAGAACGCCTTCGGAGGCATCCGCCGCGAGTTGCACGAGGAGTTCATCTGCACACCAGTTGAGACAACCGAATTCGATGAAATCCATTGAGCCGAAGAAATCAACCGAATTTTGAGCGAGTAGGGCGGCAGGGCTAGAGACATTTTGCACAACGATGTGGGTCACACCAAAGTCGTCGGCTTGTTGCAATTCTGCCGTGTAATCGGTTGCGCCACCGGGCATCGGGATTGACATAAAGCCACCAATACCGAGTGCGCTGGCTTCATCTTCACCATCGGGTACGGGGTCGGTTCCGAAGGGGCTATCATGATGGAAGACGACGACGTTCATATCCGCCAATGCATTGCCTTCTGCTTCCCATTCGCTCGCCATATGTTGTACCATGATGCGGAGTTGGTCACCATAGGATGTGGCTATCAAGAAGTTGTAAGGTGCTTCGCCTTGTGGGTCATTGAGGCTACCGGAGTAGGAGGCGGAGATAAAGGGAATCTCATCTTCTGCGATGCGCCCGACGAGTGCGAGTGTGTCACCTGTTCCCCAACCCATGAAGACTACCACGCCTTCATCGACAAATTGTGTGTAGAGATTCTCGGCAGTATCGACACTATAGGCATAATCTTGTGAAACAAGTTCTATGGGACGACCATTGATTCCGCCATTGCTATTGAGCCAATCGACATAGGCAATCACGCCTTCTGCATAGGGATTGCCGACATCGCTGGTTGCACCACTGAGGTCAAAAATTGCGCCGACTTTGATGGATTCGCCGTCTTGTGCGGTGACTATGCCCATCATTGCGATAACCATAACTAAAAGTATAAATAGTAATTTTTTCATGAAGAAACTCCTTTGAATTTGTATTACTTTTATCGAACGAGAGGTAACGTTTACCCCTTATCACTACTGTAACAAATTTGGCTGAATTTTGCCTGAAATAGATGACAGAATTCAGAGGACAGACATACAGATATTTAGCTTTCAGCATCTCAGCTATCAAGCTTTTTGGCGGTGGTAACTTTCTACCATGAGCAACGACGCGAGAAACTGTGACGAATTTCCCAGCCACAAATTGGTTTGTCATTCGTTTGTGTTTTATTGGTCGCCAATTTACCGCCGGCGGTTTGTCTATTATTTTCGGCGGTTGGCAAGGGCATTCCCGCCGTTTCCCGCCACGCCTCCTTTGAAATGTTAGAAAAGCATTTGTTTTCGATTTGTCATCCATCATATAGTCGCGCGGACACTAACTATTTTGACGGTTGGCAGGCACGTTCCCGTCGTGGCAACGGATAAAGTTAGGATTGGGTTAACATAGCATTTCATCCATCAGCAGCTCAGTTTTTTATCCTAAGTCCTCAGTAGGTCAGCTATCAAGGATGCATACTCGCTAGGTACAACAGCACATCTGTTCAGTATCACTATATCACAACGTAAGGGGTGAGTGGGATGCAAATGGCTATGCATTTGGCAATGCATCTGCATCATAAGGCTAAGACAAAAATATAGCTGATTGAAACGGAATACTAATCTGTGCGTTTGAAGCGGAGGGCAGACCACGTATCGTCGATTGAGATTTGAAGATTGGGAGTCAAATCATAGTTGGCGAGAGTGCGATGCAAGCTATCCCGATTGAGGTCAGTTTCAATCTTGGCTTTCGCGCCACCTTTTGGATAGCAGACCCAAATTACAGCATCGACTTTCATGGCAGATTTGAGGGTTTCGATTTCGGCTTCAAGGTTGGCTTGTTTGGTTGTAAAGGTCTGGATGAGGTCGAATTCTCCATCTAAGGATTCGATTAAGGTCACATTATCGGGTAAATCAGTTAGTGAATCCACCAGATAGCTTTCGGGTGCATTGATAACGGCAATGCGATGACCTGATTGGATGAAGAGTTTTTGTGCGATTGTTTTTGCCATATCTCTATCATTTCTCTACGAATATAGTTAATTTGTAATTGTACTTGTTGGCAAATAATTTAGCTAAGCTAGGTAGCATTGTTAATCTCGTCTTTGACCTGCTTGAAGGCAAGGAGTTGTTGGTCACTTAACAAACCACCTTCTACAAACACTGTCTCAAGACTATTTATTTTTCTAACTTGCATCTCTTGAGCCTTTTCGAGGAAGGCATTTTCAAGAAGTGGTTCAAAGATAACTTTTGCGTGATCTTTGAATTCAATTAATAGACTGAATATAGAGCTACAAGTAGGATCATCGGATTGCAGTAGGTTGATATATACATCGTGACCTGCCCAGACAGCTTCTCGAATTTGAATGGCTCGGCGCTTGTAAATCTCGCCTTCATCTTGCATGTCCACATAATATGTAAGTTCTAGTAAAAAAGTTGCAAGGCTATCTGAGAAACGACATTTGTCTCGTTCAATAATTGAATGAGAAATGGCACAATCATGATTTGCAAATCTGTCTTTAGAAAACGTGCAATACCAAAATTTGCATCAAACGCTTGCCAGCCAGCCTCACGAAAGAGAATCAATTTCTCAAAAGCCAGATATGCTTCTGTTCGCAAATCTTCATTATCCGAGATGAGATTACGTAGAATTTTTGGTACACGAGGCTCGCCTAATGTTTCCCAATCAACAGCATCAACGGCATCCCAATTCATCATTAGACTCCTATCATATTCATCATTTTTATGGTGACCACTACAGGATTATATTATGGTGTCATTCATTCAATATTTTTGGAAGGAATTCACGTTAATAGCTGAAGGGCCACAATCGGAAGTAGTCTTTGATGTTGTTCCAGATTTTTTGGATGCCTTGGGGTTCCATGATGAGTGTGAGGACGATTGCCGCGCCGAATGCGCCTTGTTGAGCGAAGGGAAGAATGCGGTTGAATTCACGGATGGCAACAGGGTCGGTTCCGGTGATTTGTCGTCCGAGTGAACGGAGCATTTCTGGCAAGACGATGATGAAGATTGCGCCATAGATGGAGCCAGAGACTGTGCCTAAGCCCCCGATAATAATCATGGCGAGGTATTCGATGGAGACTTCGATGGTGAAGCGTTCAAAGCTGATGGCGGTGCTGTGAAGGGCGGTCAAGCCACCTGCTAATCCGACGATGAAGGATGAGAAAGCAAACGCCAATACTTTATAGCGGAAGAGGTTGACTCCCATGACTTCCGCGGCGATGTCTTGGTCACGGATGGCGATGAAGGCACGACCGAAATGGGTGCGGAAGAGGTTGGTGGTGGCGATAATGACGAGGGCAAGGAGAATCATCCCCACGACATAGAAGGCGTATTCGTTGCCGTTAAGTTGCCATTCTGCATTGCCTAGTAAGAGGTTGTCAGGGATGTTGAGTGCGTCGGTGGCTTTGCCGTCGATTGCACCGTCGATGGGGTCCCAGTTGATATTGACCCATTGGATAATTTGTTGGGCGGCGAGAGTGGCGACAGCGAGGTACAAGCCTTTCAATCGCAACGAGGGCAAGCCAAAGAGTCCGCCGATGATGGCGGTGACGAATGCGCCGAGTATCAATGCGAGTAACCATGGGGCTTCCCACGAGGCGAGGGCAATGAGGGCGGGTTCAAGCCAATCGAATAGCTGGGGGAGGTCAATGAGTTCAGCGTTTTCCATCGGCACCATCAATAGTCCACAACTGTAGGCTCCGACGGCGAGGAACGCGCCTTGTCCTAAGCTGATTTGTCCCGTGTAGCCTGTGAGGACATTTAAGCCAATGGCTCCGATGGCGGCGATGATGATGCGATTGACGATGCGAACTTCGCTTTCGCCCACGATGAAGGGGATGAGGATGACGAGTACGACGACAAGTCCGAGGCGAATCCGTTGCCCGGTGGTGGGTCGGAGTTGCATGTCAGAGTCATAGGTTTCATGGAAGATGCCGGATTGGGTGGGCATGGGTTAGTCTCTAAATATTTTTGAACCACAGAGGACACGAAGGACACAGAGGGGCAATTGGAAGGCTGTTTTTATCCCCCCTCTAAATCTCCCCAGCTTGTGGGCGTAGACACTCCACTTCCGCAAGGGGAGATTTATTCTCATTAGTAAAATTGCGATATAGCAGAAGTGGAGACTCGATTTGTGACCTCTTTTTCGTATGTTTGCTAGATAGTTGGTTTTGGCTGATTTGTATTGTCTCATTAGACGCGCTCGATGATTTCTTGACCGAATAGACCGTAAGGACGGAGCATAAGAACCACTAATAAGACGAGGTAGGGGACGACGTTTTTGAGGGATGCGTCGATATAGCCGCTGGCGTAGCTTTCGATGAGACCAATTAATAATCCGCCGATGATTGCACCAAGTATGGAGTCTAATCCGCCTAAGATGATGACAGGGAAGGCACGTAACGCAACAGCTGGAATATCTCCACTGACCCCGACGGTTAAATCGGCAACGAGGAGTCCGGCAAGTCCGGCTGTGACAGCGGCGAGTGACCATGTGAGGGCGAAGATGAATTTGATGCTGATGCCCATGCTCATAGCGGCTTGTTGATCGTCGGCAGTGGCACGCATGGCAATACCGTGCTTGCTATTGCGGAAGAAGAGGGTCAGTGCGAAAACAAGTAAGACGACAATAAAAGCGGCGACAAGACTATCATGGGCTAAAAAGAGGGGGCGACGCGCACCTTCGACCGTCATTTCAAAGCGTCCGTCGAAGGGAAGGACATTCGTGGGAAGCCGTTGTGGGGTTGTTCCCCAGATGCCGCCGACGATGGCTTGGATGATGTTGCTGAGTCCAATAGTGATCATGATGACTGAGATAACAGGTTCGCCAATGAGGGGGCGTAATATCAGCCGTTCCACAAGTATGCCGATGGCAATCAAGACAAGTATCATTACCAAAACCCCGCCGACAACGGTTATGACTTCGGCTGTCGCTTCGTTGAGTTCCATGGGCAGAAGTGCGTCTTGAATGGAACGCAGAGCTTGGAAGCCAATGTAGGAGCCGAGCATCATGAATTCGCCATGTGCAAAGTTGATGACATCGGTGGCTTTAAAGACAAGAACGAGACCGAGTGCGATGAGGGCTAACAACGCACCGTCGGATAAGCCAGCGTAGGTAAGGCGAATGAATTTGAGAATCTCATTGGGGTCCATGATGTCTCTCTACTGACTTAATCATCCGATACAACACGGAGTTCCACAGGGACACCAGACTGGAGAGTCTGTAGGACGACGCAACATTTTTCGGCTCCGGCAATGAGCTTCATGCGCGCTTGTTCGGGTGTATTCTCATCGACCTCTAAGTTGACTTCGCAATTCATTTTTTGAAAGCCAACTGGAACATCCCGAGCAACCATCAGTGTGCCACGAACATCCACTTCAGCCGTGACGGTTACTGCAAGATGGGTAATGGTAATCGCTAAGCGATTGGCAATCATACGAATGGTCGAGTCGAGACAAGCTGATAACGCCGCACATAAAAAGTCGCCCGGATTGGGTAAATCATGATCACCACCCACTGCTTCATGAATCCCAAAATCCCAGACGATGCCGTAGTCGTGGGAATCCGCTTTGACTTTTCCGTGAACAGGGTCAAGGTCTGCACCGCTAAGTGTTTGAGCTTTATCCACAATGCGGGCATCTGCTGGCTCATCCCGATATCGTTGGCAAAGGGGGTCTTGTCTTGCGCGTATATCGACAGCTTCTGTCATCTCTTGACACTTTCATATGACTTGTCAATCAAAAGAGCATACACTTATGTTGCCAAGTGTATGCCTCAAGATATTAGCGTATCGACACGGTTTTTGCCTCAAACTGATGCTGGCTCTAACTTGAGCTGTTGTCTGTACCATGCGACGGTGTTGCGAATGGCTTCATCTATGGGTGTGCTGATGTCGCCGAAGGTGTTGATGAATTTGGAGCTATCGACGATGTAGTCTTGCTCGAATTCATATTGTAATTCGCGCAATTCGCGGAGCATGGGATGGATACGCGAGATGACTTCAAACATAAATTTGGGCATGACGCTGATTTTGGCCTCTACGCCCATTTCGCTGGCAGTGCGTTCAATGATTTGGCGAATGGTGATGGTGGGTTCGGCATTGGGAACATGCCATGCTTGGCCAAGTGCTTCGTCGCGCTCCCCTAAGATGACCATCGCTTTGCCGAAGTCCCCGATATAGGTTTGAGTGTGTGGGAGGTCGATATTGCCCATCACAGATGCCGATTTGCCTTTGAGCAGAAATTCAAAGACGCGCTCACCGAGGACAGAAGCCTTGACTTCTTCGCCATAAAAGTCACTTCCACGTGCCATCGCCACTTGGACTTTGCCTGCCCGATGAGCATCGAATAATTGCTGACTCATCTTGGAGCGGGTTTTGCCTTTGTGTCCGTGGGCATTGTAAGGTAAGTCTTCGTGGATAGGTGCGCCTTTTGTGTCCCCGTACATATAGAGGTTTTCTCCGACGATGAATTTGGCTCCGTTGGCAGTCACGCCTTCGAGGATAGCGGTTTGGAGGGGTGGGAATTCCTCAACCCATTTGTTGTAGGCAGGTTGGGCGCATTGATAGACGACGCTCGCCCCTTTGGTCACGGTTTTGACTTGTTCTAAATCATAAGCATCACTGGCGATGACCTCGACATGGGAAGGAATGTTTCCGCGTTTGCCACTGCGATTCACCATGCGGATTTGGGCATCTTCACGGGTGAGTAGTTCTCGTATGACGCTTTGACCTAAGGGACCAGTTCCGAAGATGACGTGTAAGTTGTTGGACATGGTGTTTCTCCTTTTCAATTTGTGATTTGGTAATTTCAAGCTATGGGTGATGCGTGACTGACATCCGCCTAAGATTGCCGACTTGTTTGAACGAGCTGTAATACTTTTTTTGGTGTGCCGAACTAATCCCACACTCGTCAGGGTGGAATCAGCGAATTTTTAATCAAGTTATTCGTTTTTGTAATTGGTTGTTAGTCCGATATCCTCTATAAAATGTTCGATTTCTTGGCGATAGAGTGCTTCGACATCTCCGATGGTAGGACCGATGTGTTCATGGATTTCTAGCATGACAATGCCGTGAATGCGTGTCCAGATGATTTGCATGAGGGTGAAGATGGGAATGGCATAGGAAATGTCCTTCATTTCTGGAATCCTGTCATAAAGCCAACCATCCAAAAAATCGATGATGCCTTTTGGAATATAGAGATACCGTATTGGAATCGTCATTCCATTGGTTTGATAGGCTTCCAAGATACATTGATACAAGGTTGCTTGTGGACGGGAGGCTAAGGGAACAGTTATCTCTTTTGGTGCTTCATAACCCGGTATCGGATTGCCATATACCAGTTGAAAATCGGCAGGATGTTCAATTGCCCACTCTCGGAATGCCATCAATGATGCGCGGAGTTGGTCAACTGGATTTTTGTGTTGGGCGACGGCTGAGTCCATTGCATCGGCGTGTGCAGTGAAGGCATCGACCAAGAGTGCTGTGATTAAATCATCTAGGCGTGGGAAATAGTTGTAGATAGCTGGTGCCGTCATGCCCAACTCGCGGGCTATCCCCCGTAGTGAGATTCCGTTGGTGCCTTTCTCTGCCAATTGTTGGCGGGCGATTCGCTTGATGTCGCTAGCCATTTCTTCTCTGGCTGTGATGTCTTTCTGACGTGGCATGAACTTCACCTTGTTTGATTTACACTGAAAATATACACTGTTTATTAAACGATGTCAATAGAATAAAAGTTCTATTAATTAACTATCTTTTGGTCGAAGACACAAGCATTTCATTTAGGAGGAGACTCGTGCGACTCGTAGGTCGATTTGTAAATCTTGTGTGCGTCCGTCTTGGTAGGTGATGGTGGTTTCGATAGCAACGGAGTCAGATGCACCATAGAGCGCATCAATCATTTCTTGGTAGCGTTGAGCGATGAAGCCCCTGCGAACTTTTCGTGTGCGCGTCAGTTCGGCATCGTCGGCATCCAATTCTTTATGAAGCAAGAGGAAGCGTTGGATTTGCGCGGCGTTAGGGAGGTCGGCATTGGTGCGTCTGACATCGTTCATCATGAGGTCATAGACATTGGATTTTTGAGCGAGGTCAGTATAGGTGGTGTAAGCGGTCTTGTCATTCTCTGCCCATTTGCCCACATTGCCAAAGTCGATGTTAATCATCGCCGTTACATAAGGATAATCTCCGCCACCAAAGACAACGGCTTCTTTAATATAGGGGCTGAACTTGAGCTTGTTCTCGATGAATTGGGGGGAGAAGCGTGTGCCATCTTGGAGAGTCATTACATCTTTAGCACGGTCTAACACGATGAGATGTCCGTCATCATCGAAGTAGCCGGCATCGCCTGTGCGGACAAAGCCATCTTCGGTGATGGTGTCATTGGTGGCTTCTTCATTCTGGAAATAACCGACGAAGCACATGGGTCCTTTGACCAATATTTCGCCTTTGTCATCCGTTTTGACTTCGGTATTGGCAAGGGGGTAGCCGACGGTCTGCGCTTTAATATCGCCATCTCGATGCAGGACGCAGATGCCTGTGGTTTCGGTTTGACCATATCCCTGCTTGAGGTTGACTCCGAGTGCGTGATAGAAGCGGAAAATATCGGGTCCGAGTGCCGCGCCAGCCGTATATGCCCAGCGGATGTGCATCAAGCCGAGTTGGTCAAGGAGATTGCGGAAGACCAAACTGTAAGCGATTCGTTCTTGTAGCTTGTCGATTGCGGAGAGTGCTGTCCCGGCAAAGCGTTTATCAGCCAGTTTTTCCCCTAAGCTAATTGCCCAATCAAAGACACGACGCTTGAGCCAGTCGGCATCTTCCATTTTGACTTGCACGGTACTCAGCATATTTTCCCAGATGCGGGGTGGGGCAAACATGATATGCGGTCCGATTTCCCGAATGTCTTGCTGAACGGTATCGGGTTCTTCTGGGAAATTGAGGGCGAATCCTTTGCGTGTGCCACATGCCATCGAGAGCATCTGCTCGCCAATCCATGCCAAGGGAAGGAAGGAGACAAAGCGGTGCGACTGGTCGAAAGTATCGACAGCGGTCCAACTGTCCCCAATTGCTAGCAAATTGTGATGCGTAATCATGGCGAGTTTGGGTTGGGAGGTTGTACCGGATGTAGTGGAGATGATGGCGACAT
>JANQRM010000307.1 GCA_028284565.1 Anaerolineae bacterium
CTGATCGTCGATTGGATTGCTGAGGAGTTTAAGAACGAAAATGGTATTGACCTGCGTTCAGATCGTCAAGCATTGCAACGCCTAAAGGAAGCGGCTGAAAAAGCCAAGATTGAACTGTCGAGCATGGTTCAGACAGAAGTCAACCTGCCCTTTATCACAGCAGATGCCACAGGTCCCAAGCATCTGATAATGACCCTGACTCGTGCTAAGTTTGAGCAGATGGCTCAGGACTTGTTGAAGCGAGTAGAGAAACCTGTTTTACAAGCTCTGGACGATGCTGATTTGAGCGTCGGTGAAATTCAAGAAGTGGTCTTGGTAGGTGGTTCGACACGGATGCCGATGATCCAAGAGTTGGTGGAACGAATCACGGGTAAGGGTCCAAACAAGTCAGTTAACCCCGATGAGGTGGTGGCTGTCGGCGCGGCATTACAAGCAGGTGTCTTGAGCGGTGAAGTCGATGATATTCTGTTGTTGGATGTATCCCCCTTAAGTCTAGGTATTGAGACGATGGGTGGGGTCATGACAACCTTGATTGAGCGCAACACGACCATTCCCGTGCGTAAGACGGAAACTTTCTCGACGGCTGAGGACAATCAACCCGCTGTGGATGTGCACGTGCTTCAAGGGGAACGTCCAATGGCGAAGGACAATATCACGCTAGGCAACTTCCAATTGACGGATATTCCACCCGCACCCCGCGGAATGCCGCAAATTGAAGTCACATTTGATATTGATGCCAATGGTATCTTGAATGTGAGTGCTAAGGACAAGGCAACCGAGCGCGAACAGACCATCACTATCACGGCTTCTACGAACTTGTCTGATAATGACATCGAGCGAATGGTGAAGGAAGCCGAACAAAATCGGGCTGATGATGAACGTCGTTTGGATGTTGTCCGCGCTGTTAATGAGGCTGATACTTTAGTCTATCAGGCAGAAAAAGCCCTGACAGATTTGGGTGAACAAGTTCCAGTGTCTGACCAAGAGGATATTCGTCGTCAAATTGAATCGTTACAAGAGGCGATGAAGAATGAAGACTTAGATGGAATTCGCTCTCAAGTGGAAAACTTGCGGAATGTGGTGAATGCTTTGTCTCAACAAGCCTATAGTGCAGAGGCACAAGCCACCCCCAATATCGAACCGGATGATGAAGTCGTTGAAGGTGAATTCACGGAAGTTTAATCCGACTGTATGCTAATTGGAGTGCCGGGTTCTGCTCGGCACTTTTGCATTGGGGGCAACGCATCCTCAATTTATGCGTATAATAGAAAGATAATTTGAGAAAGATGAGGTTGACTATGAGTGAGCAACGGTTTGATCCTTTAAAAGAAATTAGTAATCTCGGTGAGTCCATCACACGTACAATTGAAAAAGGCATCCGCAATGTGACAGGCGCAGGCGAGTCTCAATTTGCTGTGGATATTTATGAATCGGGCGATAATTTATTTGTACAAACAGAAGCCTTTGATGGGCTAGATAAGAAGAGTTTGGAAATCAGCATAGAGAACAATGTGCTGACGATTTCTGTGGAAACGGTTGCGGAGACTGTGCCGACGGATGCGTCGTATTATGTGCAAGAGCGACGTTTTGGAATCTTTACTCGCGCGATCCATTTGCCTGTTTCCGTGTTGGCGAATGATGCCAAAGCGAAAATCAATGACAATCGTCTGCTAATGACACTCCCGATTGACCGAAGTATTCACGGTAATATCAAGGTTACACCCGTCGAATAAAAAAGCCAAGCTTGTGGCTCTTCTCAAATTAATCGCGGGTTTCTTCTGTAAGATGCTCTTGTAGATGTCCGTCTTGGGCTTGCTGATAGGCTTCTTTGAATTCGGTGAGCATCGTCTCTTTGTCATCCTCGTCTAAGTAACTGAAGTGGATGCTATTGAGCATAATGGTCTCTAAGTCTTCGATGTTGATGTCGCAGTCCTCGACGGCGCGACGATACTCGTCGGTGAGGTCTGCACCATAGAAAGTGGGCATTTCTGCACCTAAGACCAATCTCAGGTCATCATCGAAGAGGGATTGAAGGGGGAATTCATTTTTGGCTTTGTCGCGTGCAATTGAAAATTGAACGGGTAACTCAGCTTGGCGGAGGGCGGATTTCACATCGTCATCTGCACCTGCGATATATGGGTAGTCGAGTCGTTCAGGTTCGAGTTCTTCTAGGGCTTCTACAAAGTTTTCTGCGCTTTTTTCTTCTTTGCTAAGCTGGGCGACGCGCCCCACAAACTTTTTCTGTGCCGTTTGGAAGGGACGACGAAATTGACCGATGGGTTGAACGTCTTCATTACCAATCAGTCCGATGGCGACGACATTGCCACTTTTTCCAGCTGACCCTGTGACCCAGCGTGCGACATCATCACCGACACGGGGATTATCCCGCGGAATAGCCAAAATCCAGTTGAGTTTGACACCCCAACCTCTTTCTGCACGATCCCGCCCATCATTGAGTGCGTCTAAGAAGACTTCAAAACTCATTGTTCCATGGGTTAGGTAATGATTGGGGACAACGGTGACTTCAGCATATTTGACATTTTGTTTTGAAAGCGAAACTCCCATGTCATAGACGATATGGGCAACATCTTCTGGATAGCGAATCCAACTGGCATAGGTTTTCGTCATTGTCTCAATTTGCGTTACGTCGGGATCGTCAAAGAACGTCAAGAGTTCTTCCAAATTTTTCTCTTCATTAACGATGTTATTTTGGTTGGTAATCATCTTGAGGGTTTGCAGTTTGAGTGTCCCAATCAGACGTACATTCAATTCCACTTTGGGAATGGCTTGTAAATATTCATGTAGTGACATAACGATTTCCTTTTTCGGTTCCTACGACTTGAGTACCGTTGAATTTTGGTTGTCAAAAGGGTGTTGAGATTGTGCCTTGCTCTTCCGAAAGTCTCTCGTCGCTTCAATAAAGGCGGAGAACAGTGGATGTGGACGATTGGGACGACTGAGGAATTCGGGGTGAAATTGACTGCCGAGCATAAAGGGATGGTCGTCTAATTCTGCAATTTCAACGAGCATATTATCGGGGCTGACTCCACTAAACGACATGCCACGCTCTTCAAAGCGTTGGCGATAGGTGTTGTTGAATTCAAAGCGATGCCGATGTCGTTCTTGGATTACTTCTGTGTCGCCATAGGCACGTGCGGCAAGGGAGCCTTTTTGCAATTTGCAGGGGTATTCACCCAAGCGCATCGTACCGCCCATATCGGTGATTTGGCGTTGTTCCAGCATGAGGTCTATCACAGCATCTTCGACACTTTCGTCAAATTCAAAGCTGTTAGCATCTTCCAAACCCAGCACATTTCGGGCGAATTCGATGCACATCACTTGCATCCCCAAGCATAAACCTAGATAGGGGACTTTGTGCTGTCTGGCATATCGTGCGGCGACGATTTTCCCTTCGATTCCCCGATAGCCAAAGCCACCCGGCACGACAACACCGTCCATTTCATCAAGTTTGTCGATGTGTTTACCTTTTTCAAGTTCGCTGGAATGAATCCAGTGGAATTCGATATTTTGGTCAGCGTGGATGCCTGCATGAGTAATTGCTTCTTTGACGCTCATGTAAGCATCATGTAATTCGACATATTTGCCAATAATGCCGATGTTGAGAGTCTCTTTAGCATTGCGTGTGCGTTTAACCAAGCCCCGCCACTCGGCTAAATCTGGTGGTGTATTTTCCTGTAAGTGTAAATGCTCCATAATGTAGTGAGATAAGCCAGCGTCTTCCAGCAAGAGAGGGACGGCATAAATGTTATCTGCTGTTTCTAGTGGGATAACGGCTTCTTTTCGTACATCACAGAAAAGGGCGAGCTTTTGAATAATATCGTCGCTGACTGCATGGTCGGTGCGGGCGATAATGACATTGGGTTGAATACCAATGCCTCGCAATTCACGGACGCTATGTTGTGTTGGTTTGGTCTTGAGTTCGTCGGTTGCGCCGATATGAGGCAAAAAGGTCACATGCACACATAGCGTATCTTCACGCGGGAGTTCCATCCGCATTTGACGAATCGCTTCTAAGAATGGTTGGCTTTCAATATCGCCAACTGTTCCTCCGACTTCAACAATGACCACATCGGGGTTTTCTTGCTTTCCTACGAGTTTAATCCGTCGTTTAATTTCATTGGTGATGTGAGGGATGACTTGAATTGTGCCACCGAGATAATCCCCTTTGCGCTCTTTTTCGATGACGGTTAAGTACACTTGTCCCGATGTGACGTTGGAAAGCCGACTCAGATTTTCATCTGTAAAGCGTTCATAATGTCCTAAATCGAGATCCGTCTCTGCACCGTCGGCTGTTACGAATACCTCACCATGTTGATAGGGACTCATCGTGCCGGGGTCAACATTGAGATAGGGGTCGAGTTTTTGGATGGCAACCTTTAGCCCGCGCGATTTGAGGACACGCCCAATCGAGGCAATGGTCAAGCCTTTGCCCACAGAACTCACGACTCCGCCTGTGCAGAAGATGTACTTAGGATTATTCATAAAGTATCCACCTCTAACTTATAAGCAAACAATGGCGGGAGTTCCGCCATGATTTATGAATTGAGTTGTCAAAAACTTTGATTTACAAAGCGATATTGAGGTGTTAAACAAGTTTCTCTAAATCATCAGCTGTCCGGCGCATATCCAAGAAAATCAGCCCTAACTTTGCGCCTTCTCGGACGAGCGTAGTCAAAACGGCTTCTTCTCCAACGGACATCAGGATTACGTATCCATTTGCCCCTTTAACATAGACTTGATCGAGCATCCCGCGACCCAGCTCACCCGCAATCCGTTCACCGAGTGACAACATAGCGGCAGACATAGCTGATACCCGATCTTCTTCAATCCCTGCCGGAAGAGAGGATGCCATAATCAACCCATCAACACTCACCACAGCAGAGGCTTCAATCTCTGGGGTGGTGGATTGCAAATCACGTAAGCGGTCAACCATCAACTCAGTCCGCGACTTTGCCATAATTTGTACTCCTCTCAAACGGT
>JANQRM010000308.1 GCA_028284565.1 Anaerolineae bacterium
TGTGCGGTCGCTTAGCTTTATCTACGGAATGTGAGTCGAACATCGTCTCCAAGGTTTAACTTAATCCAGACGGAATGTTATCCTATCTCCAACCGCAGAAAGTGTCAGGAGAACGCTATGGATACTGAAAGCCAATGGATATTTGACCGAATGAGATTGTATCGACTGTGGCAGGCACATCCGGATTGGAGTTTACGACAGTTCGGGCACACACTCGGCTATGACAAAAGCTGGGTACGCAAGTGGTTAAACCGATTTCAGACAGCTACGGAGAAGACTTGGCGCATGTTTGTGAGCCAATCCCGTGCGCCGCATCATTGCCCGCATCGTATCTCCGAGGAAGTTAAACAAGTGATTGGGGACTTGCGTGACGAGTTGAGCGAAACCTTCCATCGCCGAGCCGGGGGACGCACCATCCTGCATGAGCTGCTCAAGCGTGATGATCTGAGACAACAGGGATATATCGTGCCGCAATCTGCCAGCACCATCACCAGAATCCTCAAAGAACTCGGCTATATTCATCCCAAAGTCAAACGTCCACATCAGCTATTAGACCTCCCACCACCGATGGACGAATGGGAGATGGACTTTGCTGAAATTCGGCTGGCGCACGATACGATTTTGGAGTTCGTCATCGTTGTTGATCGTGGCACATCACGACTGGTCTATTTGGAGGGGAGTGAAGGGTATCATGCGGAGACCGCATTGGAAGCGATTGCCCGATTGTTCATCCTCAAAGGCTTACCGAAACGCCTTCGATTCGACCGTGACACACGCTTTGTCGCCAGTTGGACGAGCGATAGTTATCCCTCAGCGTTGGTTCGCTTTTTGCTCGTCATCGGTGTCGAACCCATAGTTTGTCCACCACGTCGCCCGGATCTGAAACCCGTGGTTGAACGAACGATCAAGACGCTGAAGTATGAGTGGCTCGCCAGACATGCCACTGATAATATTGCGGATGCGTTGGCGATTCTGGAACAGTTCCCACATTACTATAATCATACACGACCGCATCAGGGTCAAGCCTGCCAGAATCAACCTCCTGATATCGCGTTTCCCGCTCTGCCAACGCGTCCCAATCTTCCCGACACGCTCAATCCAGACCCGTGGTTGGAAGATCGGCACGGATATGGTTATCGGCGGCGGGTGACTAGCAACGGCACAATTATGATTGACAAACATGTGTACTACATTGGACAAGCTCATGCCAAACACCAGGTCATTGTGCATGTTGATGCCCATCAACAGCAGTTCTTTGTCACCTGCGATGGTGAATTGATTAAACAACTCGATATTCTTGGGTTATACCATCAGGCAATGGATTTTCAATCCTATTTGATTGCCATGAAAGCCGAAGCACGGTCGATTGAGCGTCATCGACTAACCATGTGGTATCGAGTCGGCGACGTCGCATAGAGTTGTCCGTAATTTCATACGTCTCCGACCAATCCATTGTTCAGCGCGCACCTTGACAACGATATTACCCACTTTGAACCTTATCTTGTTGTGACTTATCTTCAATTCCTCTCGATATTAACGGATATGACCTCTTTGACTCCATGACAACCATTTCTATCTGTTAGTGGAGACGATGCTCCCGGCACATCGCGCGGACAAACTTAGACGACCGCACAGGCAAGCTGATCACGATAATTATCAGCTTGCAAAAGGTGTTTCTTGGGATGAAAATGTTCGTAAATCGGACCAAAAATCGATAAAACTGCGCTTGTGGTGGTGATTTGAAGCGTTGCATCCGTCGTTCTCGACGCCGCGTCGGTTGATGCGAGTTCTCCGCTCGATTATTCAAATACTTACTGCGTCGATGCTCAACCGTCGGCAAAAGTTTGCGTGAAA